>DASVUA010000943.1:0-7023 GCA_036387295.1 Thermoanaerobaculia bacterium
CGGCGTTGATGTGGGCCCCCGCTTTGATCCATTCGCGCTTCAGCACCGCCTCGCGCGAGCTCGTGGCGGTGACGATGATGTCGGCGCCGCGTACCGCCTCTTCGGCGCTGCCGCTGTTGCCGCTCGTGCGGCTGTAGGTGCGGATCTCACGAATTTCGCGCACGAGCGGAATCGCGACCGCGTGCGACTTGGCCTGCACGCCGCCGCCGAGAATCGCCAGGACCGGCCCCTCTGCACGGGCAAGGAGACGTGTGGCGAGCGCCGACACCGCCGCGGTGCGGATGGCGGTGACCGCGGACGCATTCACGAACGCGAGCGGCTCGCCTGTCTCGCCGCTGTGCAGCACCACCGCGCCGAGGTGCGTGTCGAGGCCGCGTTTGGGATTCTCGGGGAAGACGCACACTTCCTTCAGCGCGTAATACGGCGTCGCCCCGCCGCGCCAGGCCGGCATGAGGCCGAGCAGTCCCGGCGCACCGTTCGCGCGGATCGCCTGCCGCAGCGGATTGTGCACCTCGCCGCGCGCGAGCGCCGCCAGCGCATCGGCCATCAGCTCGATGCAGCGCTCCATCGGCAGGAGCGCTTCGACGTCGTGCTCGGCAAGCACGAGAACGTTCAACGCGCTCCTTCAGCCGCGCACGCGGACGGCAGCTCCAGCATCGGCTCGAGGCGCATCCGCGAAGTGTACTGAGAACCTGCGCGTTGCGGCGCCTCGGTCTATCGCGCCGGCAGCGTCACGGCGGATGCGGTCACGAGCTGCCGCCTCACGTTCGCGTATTGCGGCAACGTGAACGGGTCGACGAATGGGCCGCCGTTCGCCGGAGGATCGGGCGCATACGCGACCGAGATCGGGCCTGTGCCGGTGATGTCGCGGAACTCCACAGGGTGCTCTCCGCGCACGGAGAGATCGATGCCGCGGTGATCGAGGTGAAACGCGAGCGCGTCCAGAGGAACGTAACGATCGCCGATCCAGAGGCCGACGAATCCGCTCTGCCCGGCCGCTCCCGGCACCGTGACGCTGAACGAGCGGCTCGGAATCGAAGGCAGCGTCACGAGCAACTCCGGATGGCTCGTGTCGTTCGGCATCGGCAGCACGGTCAACGGGCGCCGGCTCGACACGTACACCATGTGCTCGGCACCGGTGTGTGCCTGCCGCAAGTCGAACGTGCCGTCCTGCGCAAGCTGCACTTCCTCCGTCACGACGCCATTGGGCGCGACGAAGAAGAGCATGCCGAAGCCGTCATGACCGGCGACTTTGCCGCGCGCGACCGACGGCGTGAGCGCAATCGTGGTGCTCCGAGTCGCGCTTTTCGTGATCTCGAACGCTGCACTGCAGGCGCGGAGATAGCCGCGCGCTTCGGCGCATACGACGAGCGGCGTTCCGGCGGGCGCACGGGAGAACGTCACCTGCCCATCGGCATTCGTCGTCTGGGGCGGCGAAGAGTAGTCGACGCTCGATTCGGAGCCCGACTGTCGCCGGATCTGCGAGAACGTTACGGACGCCGCGGCAACCGGTGCGCCGGCGTTGCCGGTGACGGTCACGGCAAGAGGGCGCTCGGAGAGCTCGATGTCGTAGACGGCGTTCTCGGCGATCGGATCGCGCGGGACGTACGTGCGCATCGCGCCGTCGGAGCAGAGCATCACTCCGATCAAATTCGTCAGCGGATTGCTCGCGAGCACCGCGCTGTATCGTCCTGCCGCATCGCTCTGCGCCTCACCACTTTCGAAGAAGAGCCGCGCCTGCACCGGTTTCCCATCCAGTGTCACGGTGCCGAAGAACCGGAACGCCTCGAGCGAGGCGTAAAGCGTCGTCTCTTTTCCGGCGTACAGCTCCGTCTCCAGCGACGTCGCGCGGGCGAATGGAGGATGCACGACGACGTTGTAGTCGCCCGGCGGGATCCCTTCGAACGCGATCGATCCTGAAGCTGCAAACGGCACGGAGCGTTTCGCCAGCGGATTGCAGTCGCCGGATGTGCAATCGAGAACCGAGACCTCGATCCGCGGCGCGGGTGCATCGTCGGCGGTGCACGGCCGCGCTTCCGCAATCACGCCGAGATCCCACACCACGTTGAGCGTCGCTCCCGGGATCAGCACGAGCGGCTCGGCGACGGCGGTGACGGCGGCGGCACGCGTGTCGATCTCGACTTCGCTATGCACCCAGTTCTTTCCCCGCGTCAGCAGTTGCGCGGGACCGGAAGGCACGCCTTTGAAGAACAGGAGCGCGTGAGTGACGCCGGTGCCGGCGGGCGGCGCGAACACCGGGCGGATGGTTTCGCCCGCGGCGACGAGCGAGATGTCGGCGGGCTGCAGGCCGCGGTCGGGCTCCGCATCCGAGACGCGATCGACTTTGAGCCAGGTCACGACGTCGCTGCCGTGGCGCGGCGCGTCGAACGGCGGAATTGCAGCACGTTTCCCGGCCGCGAGCGTCACCGGCTCGCCGAGGGCGACCGGCAGACCGCCGGCGACCAGCAGCGGAAGGAAGCGCCGTCCCGCCGGCACGAGAATGTCTTTTTCGCCGTCGATCAGCGGGATGTACGTTCCGCTTTCCGTTTCGGTCGGAGCCAGCCAGACGCCGATTTTCTGCTGCGGCCGCAGCGTCGCGAGCAGGTGCGACACGTCCGCGCGTGCGGCCTGCTTCAGCGTGATTTGAAGCTTGTCGTATCCATCCTCGGCGGCCGGTCCGCTGTGCACGAAGTAATCGTCATCGCCACTGACGAACCCCTCGCCATGCCGGGCGAAGACGTGAAAAAGACCGGGCGGGATGTCGAGCACCTGATCGGCCGGCAGGCACGCGGCGCGGTCATAGGTGAAGTAGAGCGGAAACGACCCGCTCGCCGCGCGGCCGCCGTAGAAGCAGACCTCACTGGCGACCTTTCTCGCTCCGTCGTAGGTGACGACGTACTCACGCCGATATCCGAACGCCGGAGCGGCGAGCAGCAATAGCAGGACTACAGAAGCGCTGACGCTTCTCGGAGAAGAATGCATGGGCGGAAATCAGCCGCAATCTTTCTGGCAGCTCTGGCAGGTTCCGCTCGTCGTGATCCTGCACGCCTTGAACGAGTCCGTCGTGATCTTGCACGAATAGCCGTTCAGCGAGCACTCACGCCTGCAGTTGCAAACCGTTGTCGAATAGCCGCCGGTTCCGTCGTCTTCGCCCGGGTCGTCGACGAGATTGGAGCTGACCGGACGCGGCCGCGACTGATCGGCTGCGACGACCGGAAAGGCGCTTCCGCCATTCGAGCCGTCCGGACGATCCGCACGGGAAGCAGCGCGCAGATCGGCGCCGCTCGCATTCACCGCCATTGCACACAGGAGCACCAGGAGCATGCCTGTACGTTTCATGTCTCTCCGTTCAGCCTCCCGCCGAGGCAGAGCACCGGGAAGGACTTCTTTTACGCTTCCGCCTTCACTCCGTCAATGAATATTTACGGCCTGATGACTCTCATGAGGAACGCTCCGGCGTTTCCTACACCACTCATTGAACGAGGTCAGAAAACGAACGGCTCCGCCGGTGCGAGCGCGAGCGCCTCGATGCCGCGCGGCACGAGCAGCACTCCGGCCGCCGCGTCGGGCGATGCGAACAGCTCGACGCGCGACCCTTTGCGCAGCGTGAGCGTGCGCGCATTCGCCGGTTGTGCGACGCCGTCGACACGCCATTGCAGCGCGGTCGCGGCGAGCGGTGGCAGGCGGCGCAACGGGATCGCGTATTGCGGCGCTACCGGACCGACCGTCTCCGCGTATGCGAGCGGCTGCGTCAGCCACGGATGGGTCGCCAATGCGGCGCTCGCGTGAACGTCGTAGTGTCCGGCGCGCGGCGCGATCCAGGCGACGCGCGTCGGATGCGGGCCGACGCGTGCGGTGAGGCCAGGCACCCAGAGATTCCGATAGAGCGGCACATAGTGCGTCGTCGCGTATTGCGCGAGCTCCGGAAACGCGTCGAGAAAAACGCGCAATCGATAGTCGCAAACCAGTGCGGCCGGCGGGTCGTGCGCGATTTCGTAGCGCTCGTACACGCCTGTCTGCACGAGCATCCGCACGCCGGTGGTGAGAAACCAGTAGCGATAGGCCGGCTCGCGCCGCAGCGCGAACCCTCCGCCGTCGAACACCCGTTCGTGCGGCTCCGTGAGCCGGTCGACCGCGGTCATGACGTCGTCCTGATACTGCATCTCCACTCCGAACGCCGGCACGACCTGCATCACGAAGATTGCGAGCGCCCCCGCCGCCACGATCGCGAACACCGCCCGCCAGCGCGCGACCGTCACCGCCGCGAATGGCAAGAGCAGCAGCCAGGAAGTTTGAAAGTGATAGTCGTACTGCACGTCCGGCACCGCCACCGCGGCGACACTCGCAATCGCGACGACGGCCGTGAACTGAAGCGCCCCTCGCTCCCGCATCGTGAAGCCGATGCCGAGCAGCGCCGCGATCCAGAACGCGATCCCGCCGGCGTCGAGCGTCCACACCGGCATCAGCAGCGCATCGAAATACGTGTGCACTTCGAGCAGCTGCCCCGAGGCCGCGGTGTAGCCGACCAGCGCGTCGATGAACGGCGTCCAGGCATGCGTGATCAGCAGATACGCCACGAACGTCCCCGCGACGCCGGCGACGCCGACGGCCATCCAGAGCGCGCGGCCGTTCCAGCGCCACCGCCGCTCGTCACCGCGCCAGAACAGCGCGAGCGCGGCGGTGAAGACGACCAGCGGCGCGAGGCGCATGTTCGCGAGCACGGCGGCCGACATCAGTGCTCCGAACGCGATCCAGCGTGCTCGCGTCGCGCCGAATGCCACCAGCACGAGCGCCGCAACGAACCCGAGATTGCCGAGGACGTCGAGACGGTACTCGACGGCTCTCCGCGCGAAGGTCGCACTCGCGAGCAACAGCACGAGGGCCGGCCACGCATTCACGTCAATCCGTCTCACGAAACGGATCAGCAGCGCGTACAGCGCGAGCCACAACATCACCTGCGCCCAGCGCATCGCCACGATCGCCGCCACGCCCGGCCCGGTGGCGAAAAGGGCCGCAACCGGCGCGAACGCGAACCATTGCAACGGCGTGTGGTGCTCCCAGAAGTCGCGGTACGGCACGCGCCCTTCGGCGATCCACTTCGTCGCGCGAAAGAACTCGAGCTCGTCGGCGGCGAGCGGCGCGCCACGCTGCACCAGTGCGGCGAGCCAGAGCACCGCGAGCGCGAACAGCACGCCCCAGACGGACTTCATCATCGCCGCTCCGGAAAGGAGGCGTAGAGAAAGTACTGCTCGTCGAACAGCGCGAACGGCATCGCGGTGGTGTACAGCAGGCGGAAGCCTTGTGCTTTTCGTCCGAGCGGCTGCGTGAGCAGCAGCAGGAACGGCTTCTCGCCGAAGTGTTCGCGCGCGAGTGCCGCGGCCTGGTGGTCGTACATGCCGTACGCGCGGTTGTAGCCGGCGTTCCAGAGCATGTACGAGCCGTACTGCTGCATCCCGGCGTAGTAGAACTGCCGCTTCGGAAGATACGGCAGGACCGCTTCGCCATGCGGCGGACGATGGGCGGCGATCTCGTATCGATCGAGACCGCTGCGCCGCAGATATCCGGCCATCTCTTTCGACCCGCTGTAGGGCTGACGGATGTCGTCAATCCACATGCGGAGAGAGCTGGTGCACGCGATGGCGAGCAACGCGGCGATGAGCATCATCACCGCGCGGTCGTGACGCAATGGACCGTCGAGCCGCGCGATCCAGAGCGCGCCGAGGACGGCCAGCAGCACCGGCCCGCCGTGTCGCACGCCGCCCATCCAGACGAGCGCATACAACAGCGAGAGCAACGCGAGCGAGCCCCAAAGGAAGAGCTGCGGCGCGACGCGTTTGCCGATCGCGAGAGCCGCGATTCCGATGACGATCGCGCCGGCCGTTCCTGCGCCGGTCATGCCGACGCGGGGGAAGAATGCGCTGTCGACCGCCGACACGATCCGTGCCGCCGAGGCGCCCCGCAACACATGCCCCTCGGGCGCATCGGCCGGAGGGGCGACCTGGACGAACGACAGCATGCCGCCGAGCAGCATCACCGCGATCGGAGCACGGTCTTCGAATCGGCGCTCGTACAGAAATGCGGCGCCGAGCATCCCAGCGAGGATCAGCGTGTGCGGCGTCGCGTTCGCGAGCAACGCCACCGCGATCGCAAAGGGCATCGGCCGCTCCGCGCGCCGTTTCCACATCGCGAGCGCGCCGAACAGCAGCAGCATCGCCAGCGCGTACGGCCTCGCGAGCACCGCGTACTCGTACGCCACGAAATACGAAAAGACGAACAGCGCCCGGACGTAGCGTGGAAACGGGGCGGCGGTGAGAAACAACAGCGCCGCGCCCCACGCGAACGCGAGGTTCAGCAACGTCATCGCAGCGTACGGAAGCCCGAGCTTCACCAGCGGCGCGATGGCCAGATACCAGAGCGACGGCATGCCGACGTAGCCGGTGCGCGCGAGCATCGTCATCACGCCACCGTCGCGAATCAGCAGCCAGGGGTCGGCCTCGTCACGCCACGGCTCGTGGTGCAACGCCACGATCAGCGTCGTCGCGGCATACACGCCGAACACCGCGGCGACGAACCAACGCTCGCTGCGCGCCATTACTCGTCGCGATGAACGGTATCCATCGAGAACGCCGGCAGGCAGACGGCGACGTACTCCGCACCATCGCTGCCGGGCGTCGAGTACTGCACCCACTCGCCGTTGTGCACGATCACGCCCGAGCCGGCGTTCACGTCGAGCGAGCCTTCGCGCGTCGTGACGCGGAGCGTGCCGCGCAGCACCACGGTGTACTCGTCGAACTCCGGCGTCTGACCCGGCTCGACCCAGCCGCCCGGACTCTGCATCCGGGCAATCGAAACATCGGACGTCTTCGAATTCACCCGTCCGAAAAACTCTTCGATGATCTTCGGCTTGTTCCCCGCGGCTTCGACGATCGTCGGCTTCGCAATGTGCGTCGGCATGCGCGCGAGTTTACAGCGACGCGCGCGGAGCACGTTTGCGAAGCCGTTCCCGTGGAGCGGCGGGGGGGG
>DASVUA010000944.1:0-5723 GCA_036387295.1 Thermoanaerobaculia bacterium
CACTCCCGCGAGTTTCAGCCACGCGCGAGGCGTGCGCGGCACACGCGCCACAGGAGCCTGTTCATTGAAGAGATACGCACGCGTTTGTGACAGCGCGACGTTTGCGAGTCCGGCCGGCGGGCCGCTATAAAGAATTTCTCCGCCGTGTTCGCCCGCCAGCGGACCGACGTCGACGATCCAGTCGGCATGCCGGATGACATCCAGCTCGTGCTCGACGACGAACAATGAATTTCCCGCCTCTTTCAATCGGTCGAGCGCGGCCAGCAGCGCTTCCGTATCGGCGGGATGCAATCCGGCAGACGGCTCATCGAGCACATAGACAACGCCGAACAGATTCGAGCGCACCTGCGTGGCCAGCCGCAATCGCTGCAATTCGCCGGGCGAAAGCGTGGGCGTGCTCCGTTCCAGCGAGAGATATCCGAGGCCGAGCTCGAGGAGAACGTCGAGGCGCGCGGCGAGATCGTACGCAATGCGTTGCGCGACGAGCGCCTTCTCGGGATGTCCTTCCGCCGCTTGCGGCGCCTTGCCGCCTGCATAAGGACGCACCACTTCGGCCAGACGCTTCAATGGCAGCGACGAGATCTCCGAGATGTCGAGTCCTGCGAATTTCACAGAGAGCGATTCGCGGCGCAACCGTTTGCCGTGGCAGAGCGGACAATCGTCGCTCAGCATGTACCGCGCCGCGCGCTTTTTCATCAGCGGGCTCTGTGTGTTCGCAAACGTATGCAGCACATGACGGCGCGCGCTGGTGAACGTCCCCATGTAGCTCGGCTCGTCTTTGCGCTTCAATGCGCGGCGCGTCTCTTCCGGCGTGAGGCCGGCGTAAACCGGCACGGTCGGCTGTTCGTCGGTAAATAGAATCCAGTCGCGCTCTTCGCGCGACAATTCGCGCCACGGGCGGTCGACGTCATACCCGAGGGTGACCAGAATGTCGCGCAGATTCTGTCCATGCCACGCCGGCGGCCAGGCGGCCACGGCACGTTCGCGAATGGTCAATGAGTCGTCCGGCACCATCGATTGTTCGGTGACGGTATAAACCCGCCCCAGGCCATGGCACTCGGGACACGCCCCCTCGGGGGTATTCGGCGAAAACGATTCCGCATAGAGCAGCGGCTGACCTTTCGGATAATCGCCGGCCCGTGAATAAAGCATCCGCAATAGATTCGAAAGCGTCGTCACGCTCCCCACCGAAGAGCGCGTGCTCGCGCCGCCACGCTGCTGCTGCAGTGCGACCGCCGGTGGCAGGCCGTCGATCTCGTCGACCTCCGGCACCGACATCTGATTGAACAGGCGCCGCGCATACGGCGACACCGATTCCAGATACCGCCTCTGCGCCTCGGCGTACAGCGTTCCGAACGCCAGCGACGATTTGCCCGAGCCGGAGATGCCGGTGAACACCACCAGTGCATCGCGCGGAATGTCGACGTCGATGTTCTTCAGGTTGTGCTCGCGCGCGCCGCGGACACGCACGAAACGATGCTCGTTCTCTCGACTCACGGTGTCGGAGGCTACCAGCTTCGTGCCACGCCGCGGCGTCCGCCGCGTGCGCGTGCCGCCACGTATACTCCGTCCTCCATGGCCCTCTTCTCCTCCGAGTCGAAAGACATTCTGAAGCGGCTGGCGAACAAGGAATTCTCGACAGCCGAGGAACGCGACGAACTGCTCAACCGCATCGGATCGATGCAGGACGTGCGCGTGCGCGACGTCATGTGGATGCTGTTCCGGCCCGACCGCACCTATCGCGACGCCGCGGCGAAACTCCTCCAGCGCCTGCGCGATCCCGAAACGGTCTCCGTCTTCGTCAGCGAGGCGAAAGGGAAACCGGAAGCGGCGTTCCGCGCCGGCGCGGCCGTCCTCTTCTCGCCGCCGCTTCCCGGCATCGACGCGGAGCTCGTCCGCCTCCTCGCGCCGCCCGCGAAAGAAACGAAAGAGACGTTCGAAGTGCAGGAGATGGTCAGGCGGCTCGTGCTCGAAGCGCCGCCGACGCGCGCGCTCGAGCCGCTGCTCTGGCAGCTCGCCACCACCGGCGCGGAAGACGACCGCGTCGCGTTTCTCACCAAGCTCGGCACGCACGATCTCGACGACAAAGCCATTCCGCGATGGCAGCGGCTCGCGCAGGATTCGAATCCCGCGATCCGCGACAAAGCGCTCGAAGTGCTCGCCGCGCGCGCGCCGATGTCCTCGATCCCGCTCTTCGTGCAGCAGCTTCCGCAAGCCGGCTATTCGGTGCAGCAACTGCTCATCGACGCGTTGACGCGCGCCGCCGCCTCGCAGCCGCCGCAGATCATGGATCTGCTGCTGCCGCTCGTCGCGTCGGGCGACGCCTCCACGCGCACGGCCGTGCTCAACATCCTGCTGCGGATGCCGAACACGCACGAAGTGGTGAAGCGCTACATCCGCTTCACGAAAACCATCGCCGGCTTCGCGCGCGACCGCGCACTCGAATCGTTGCGCGTCTTCGGTCCGCAGATCATCGAGCCCGCCATCGAGCTGCTGAGCGATCCTGACGACGAGCTGCGCGCGGCGGCGATCGCGGTCGCCGGCACGTTCGAAGATCCCCGCCTCGTCCCCGCCACCATCACCCTGCTCAAGGATCCCGACTGGTGGATCCGCATCGCCGCCGCCGAAACACTCGGCCGCATTCGCGACCCCCGCTCGGTCGAGCCGCTCGTCGCCGCGCTCGCAGATCCCGACGTGAAGTGGGCGGCCGTCGAAGCGCTCGGCCGCATTGCCGATCCGCGCGCGCTTCCTGCCCTCGGCCGCATGCTCGGCGCTCCGCCGCCCGCCGTGCGCAGCGAGGTCATGCAGGCGCTGCAGAACTTCAAGCATCCGCAGGTCACGCAGGCCTTGACACAAATCGCCACGCACGATGCCGAGCGCACCGTGCGCATGCGCGCCGTCGACATCCTCGAACAGATCGAAAAGCGCGACAACCGCGGCGACGACGTCGCCCGAGTGCGCAACGAAGCACTCGCCGCGCGCTCGGTTCAGGGCGAGCCGAAACTGCACACGTTTCTCATCTCCACGCGCAACAGCGGCGCGTCCGATTTCCACCTCGCGGTCGGCCAGCCGCCGATCGTCCGGATGGCCGCCGACCTGCTGCGCGCGCAGGGCGAGCCGTTCACCCCCGAACAGACCGAAGCGATGCTGCGCGAGATCCTCACCCCGCCGCAGTGGGAGATCCTGGAGAAAGAGCAGCAGCTCGACTTCTGCTACTTCATCCCGCAGGCCGGCCGCTATCGAGGGAACATCTTCATCGACCATCGCGGCTACAACGGCGTGTTCCGCGTCATCCCTGAAAAGCCGCCAACGATTACAGAGCTCGGATTGCCGGCGCACCTCGCCGACATTGCCGACTATCACCAGGGGCTGGTGCTGATCTGCGGCCCGTCGGGCTCCGGCAAATCGACCACGCTCGCCGCGTTCGTGAACCTCTTCAACGAAACGCGCCACGATCACGTGCTGACGATGGAAGATCCGGTCGAGTTCGTCCATCCGTTCAAGAATTGCCTCATCAATCAGCGCGAAGTGGGGACGCACACACGCTCGTTCGCACGCGCGCTGCGCGCGGCGCTGCGCGAAGATCCCGACGTCATCGTGATCGGTGAGATGCGCGACAACGAAAGCGTCGGGCTGGCGCTCACGGCCGCGGAAACAGGGCACATCGTCCTCGGCACGCTCAGCGCCACCAGCGCGCCGAAAGCGATCGACCGCCTCATCTCCAGCTTCCCCATCGACGAGCAGCCGCAGATCCGCGCGTCACTCTCCGAATCGCTGAAGTACGTCATCGCGCAGCGTCTGCTGCCGGCGAAAGAAGGACGCAAGCAGGTGGCCTGTTTCGAAGTGCTGAAGGGGACGACGAACATCGCGAACATGATTCGCGACGAGAAGACGTTCCAGATCTACTCGGCGATGCAGATCGGCCGCTCGCTCGGCATGCAGACGTTCGACGAAGCGCTGAAAGACCTCTTGCGCCGCAATGAGATCAGCGCCGAAACGGCGTACATGGCGGCACAGAAGAAAGAAGATTTCGAAGCATTCGTCTCGCCTGATTTCTTGAAGAGCACGAGAGCCTGAGGCGGCCAATCCCATGCAGAAAATCGATCGCTTTCTCCGTCTCATGCACGACCGCGGCGCGTCGGATTTCCATCTGACGGTCGGCCGCCCGCCGATGGTGCGCGCGTCCGGCTCGGTCGAAACGATCCGCTACCGGATGATCACCGAAGCCGATTTCGCGGAGCTGCTCGAGCCGGTGACGCCGCCTGTGGTCTGGAGCTCGTTCGTCGAAGGGGGAGACGCCGATTACGCGTACGAGATCCCCGGCGTGTCGCGCTATCGCGTGAACCTCTTCCGGCAGCAGCGCGGCGCCGGCGCCGTGTTCCGCGTGATCCCGACCAAGATCATGACGATCGAGCAGCTCGGGCTGCCCGATCAGGTGCGCCGCGTCGCGAATCTGCGCAGCGGTCTCGTGCTCGTCACCGGCCCGACCGGCTCGGGCAAATCGACGACGCTCGCCGCGATCATCGACCAGATCAACGAGTCGCGCAGCCTGCACATCATCACCATCGAAGATCCGATCGAGTTCGTGCACCCGAACAAAAAGTGCCTCATTCATCAACGCGAGATCGGCACGCACGCGAAATCGTTCGCCGAAGCGTTGAAAGCCGCGGGCCGCGAAGATCCCGATTTGATCCTGGTCGGGGAGATGCGCGATCTCGATACGATCGCCATGGCCTTGTCGGCCGCCGAGCGCGGCACGCTCGTGTTCGGAACGCTGCACACGAACAACGCGGCGAAGACGATGGACCGCATCATCAGCGTTTTCCCCGCCCCGGAGCAGGAAGGCATCCGCAACGTCCTCGGCGAAACAATCCGCGCCGTCGTCGCGCAACAGCTCCTCCCTCAAGTCGGCGGCGGCCGCGTCGCCGCGCTCGAGATCCTCTTCAGCTCCCCCGCCATCGGCAACATGATCCGCGAAGGAAAAACCCCGCAGATCACCTCCGCCATCCAGACCGGCATGCGCGAAGGCATGGTCGACATGGACACCTCGATCCGCCGCCTCTACGAAGCCAAACGCATCACCGCCCGCGCCGCGCTCGACAAAGCGATCGACAAGGAACAGTTCAAGGACCTGGAAGGACAGTAGCCGCCCGCGTCGCGTTCATCACGGCTGCGGACGCGCGGTCTCGCTCGGAACCGGTGCATCGCGCCGCCGCTCATACAGCCGTCCATACTCGCCCTGATCCCGCGCACGCCGCTCCGTGTACGTGGTGACGACAAAGAAGAGCACCACCGCCGCAAGAACAAACCACCCCGCATTCTTGAGCGTCACAACGCGCACACGACTGCGCCGTTCGGGCTGAAGCTGCTTCGACCGCGAGCCAAAGTTCATCTACGAGAACGTAAGCGCCCCCCGACCCCGAATAGTCCGCGTCTATGCCCCCGAGGCACTACGCCGCGAGCCGCACAGCCTTGTCATCCTGAGCCGCGCAGACGGCGAAGGACCTTCCAACATGCAACGGAGAAGGTCCTTCGCCCTCTGCGGGGCTCAGGATGACAGGTGGGGAAAAACGCGTCCATTTCGCACACGTGTCATTCCGAGCGAAGCGAGGAATCCCCTGCCGACAGCACGACCATCGTGCATTTGCAGGGGATCCCGCGGCGTGAAACCGCCGGCGGATACTGCGCGCTTGGCGCGGCGGTTCTTGTGGAGCGGCGGGCTC
>DASVUA010000945.1:0-6166 GCA_036387295.1 Thermoanaerobaculia bacterium
TACCGCCGCCTAGTATGCCGTTCCCGACGACGTGGAGCTGGCCTGCAGTGTCCACGGCGACGGCGGTTGCAGTGTCGTCGTTTGCGGTCCCGAGATAACTGAAAAACAGTGAGTTCCCGCTGGAATCGAGTTTCAGCACGAACCCGTCGCGCCCACCGTTGTTCGTGGGTTGGAACCCGCCAGTGCCGGGAATGTCAGTGGAATTCGTCGAACCGACGACATAGGCAACGCCGTCAGCTCCCACGGCGACGCCGTTCGCTTCGTCGTCCTCTGCGCCGCCGAGATGATGTGCATATACGAGAGCATTACCGCCGGCCTGGAGCATGACCACGAACGCTTCTGCTTTTCCTCGCGCTGCTCCTGAAAGCGTCGGCTTGGGCGCAAGACTGTCGGGTATCCGGCCGCCCGGGAAGTCGTACACAGTTCCGGACGGCATCGTTTTGCCTGTGACGATCGCCTCACCTGACGCAGTTACCGCGAGGCCGCGGAGCTCATCAACTCCGCTTCCGCCGAGAAATGTGGAGTAAACAAGACTGTAGCCATCGGCACTCAGTTTAGCTACGAAACAGTCCTTCTCTGATTTTGCACTCTTCTGGAAGCTGCCGTTCGTCGTGACGAACGCCGGCTGCGCATTCCCTGCAACGACCACCTCGCCGCCGGCAGTAACGGCAATAGCAGTCGCCTCGTGGTAGTTCGAATTGGACGTAAACGTCGAGGTATAGTCTCCAAGGTATGTCGTGTATGCGACCGTCACACCGGCGTCAGTGACAACGAATTTTGCGACGAACACGTCGCGTTGAGCGTGTCTGGAAATCCTGGGCTGCTGGTCGTCTGTGTACCCGGCAAACGCGCCTCTCATCTCCGTGTTCGGAATATCCAGTGATGTCGTGCTGCCTGCAACGTACACGTGGGTCTCGCTTTGCGAGATTTTGCGCACCGCGATCGCGTTCCCTCGATCCTCTCCAGCTCCACCAAAATAGCTCGAGTACGCAAGAACTGGATCGATCACGAGAGGGAGCCGCTTGTCGTAAGCCGCGATGGCAAAGCCGACTTCCATACCGTTCATGATGTAGTGCGCCTCGATGGAACGGCGCTTGCCGCCGATCGTTTGGTACGCGACTGGTTTTGTCTGCCGCACCGTGCTGCTGTCAGTCGCGATCAGCAGATCGCCGCTTTCATCGATCGAAAGACCGCGTTGACCGGAGAAAGCGAGACGGATGGTCCGCGGGTCAGCTCCCGGTTCAACGAGGAAGTCGTATTCGAGTTGACCATCCTTACCGTAGAACACCGCGCTGATCCCACGGTACGCCTGCTCGTAACGCACCTTGGCGTAGTTGGCTACATTGCGCCGCCATTGGCTCGCGTCAGAACCGCGAAAGTAGTGGCTCTTGTTGGGCAGGGGATCGTCGCCCACAACGGGAGACGCGGGGTCGGAGCCGACGAGTTGCATCCGTACGGGAGTGCCGGCCTCACCTGAATGGATGAGGATGTCCGCCGATCGGAACAGAATGGTCGAGGCACTGCCGCGAGCCATGAAACGGACGCTCGAATCGGCCTGCCCCTCGTTCCGCTCGAATGACAAAGGAGCGGTGAAGTTCGAGGCCCGGATGTGATTGAGCTCGGCGTCTCCGGCCCGGACCGAGACTGCGGCCGCAATGAGCACCGTGGTGAGGACGATCTGAAAACGAGGAACGACGAACAAGGTGGACCTCCGGAGAACTCGCGTG
Source organism: Thermoanaerobaculia bacterium (assembly GCA_036387295.1). Classification (GTDB taxonomy): domain Bacteria; phylum Acidobacteriota; class Thermoanaerobaculia; order Gp7-AA8; family Gp7-AA8; genus QHVT01. The sequence goes on from DASVUA010000945.1 coordinate 1,728, forward strand.
GGTGTGAAGAGGGAACTGTCCGCTATGGTGAGTCTGGTGCAGGGCGAAGGACGAACGCGGCGGCGGACGAAGCGGACTCGGTTAGGCCGAAGAAGTGCGCAAACTCGAGCCTCACCGTGTCGCCAAGATCGACTCCGGCGGGTGCCTCCAGCTCGATCTCCTGCTGTACGGATTCACCCGCACGAACCGTAACATCGAAGACAGCGGCCGCCAGCTTGTGATTTACGAACCGGTTACCTTCCATCGTCACAGCGCTCACCGTCAAGGTCCCGGCGAAGCCGCTCCCGACATCCGCGCGCGGCCAAAGCTCGACACGGATCGTCCCGGGGAGCCGTAACGGCTGAACGTACGTAACCACGCCCTCCATCGCTCCGCGGAAGAAATCAAGAACCTTGTATTTTCTCGAAAGGTCCGCCCCCGCCGGAAGGTATAGCGCATGCCCGTGCAGCAGAAACCTCCCGCTGAGCCGATACTGCGCGCTGTACGGTACCGCCTCGATGCACCCGCCCCCGGGAAGGTCGCGGACGCGCAATCCGAGATGCCCCTCGCGCGACGACTCGCAGATCGCGGGGCGCAGAGTGACGTACATACGACCGTCCTCGACGACGTCAATTGCGGACGGACGAAGGTCGCTGACCGGATCACCTTCTACCCGCGTCCATCGTTTACCCGACAAAGCAACCAGTTCTTTGTCCGTGGGAACCTCTGGCAAATCATCCGCACGTCCCTGGCCGGGAGGATTTGCGTCACAGCGGCCATAGGTGACGACGGCCGGTCCCTGCTGCCACAAGCCAGCTAGTCGAATGCGATCCGCAGCGTCGAACTCGAACAGAACAATACTGCCAGTCCAGTTCCACGGGTCCTCGAGGTAGAGAACTCCGCTCCTGGCGCCGGTCTTCCGAAATCTCCACTTGTTCGGCGCCCTCCCCCACACGACGTCTGACGTGTATTCGGCCAGAAACGTGCCGTTCCCGTACAACGCCAGTCCACTTCGGAAGTCGTCTCCGTCTAGTGTGCCCTTTGTGAATACCCCTGGGTCGACTTTCCGCGGGAAGTCGCGGTCGCACCACACATGGCTCGTGAGCGCAAGAAACATCTCCTCGCGCGAGAGGTCCACCCTGCTCCATCGCAGCGGCGCCACCGGTCCCGAAGCACAGCCGCCCATCAGCCCGGCTACCAGCAGAATGCCGATGACACGCCACAACGTACGGAGCTGCAGTTTTCCCGACGCGACCATGATGCTCCCTGAGTTGTGGCTTCCGCGGACGATGTATTTCGCATTAGATACTGAAGTGCTCTGGAAAGAAACCCCGACGCGCGTATCCTTCCCTTCTCATGTGCGGCATCACTGCGTTTTTCTCGTATCGCTCCACGGCGGTTGCGCCGCGGCGGGAGGAGTTGGAGGCCATCACGGCGCGGATGATTCCGCGGGGGCCGGATGCGGGGGGGACGTGGATCTCGCCGGATGGGCGGGTGGGGCTGGGAAGCCGGCGGCTGGCCATCATCGATCTTTCGGACGAGGGGACGCAGCCGATGTGGGATTCGGCGCGGGAACTGGCGATCGTCTTCAATGGCGAGATCTACAACTATGCCGAATTGCGTGCGTCGCTCGAACGAGGCGGCGCAACGTTCCACTCGCGTACGGACACCGAGGTGCTGCTGGAGTTGTATCGCCGCGATGGCGAACGGATGGTCGGGTTGTTGCGCGGCATGTTCGCGTTCGCCATCTGGGATACACGGGTGCGGCGGATGTTCGTCGCCCGCGACGCGTATGGAATCAAACCGCTCTACATTGCAGACGACGGCGGCACGATTCGGATGGCTTCGGAAGTCAAAGCGCTCCTCGCCGGCGGCGCTGTTTCCCGTGCGATCGACCCGGCGGGCGCTGCAGGATTTTTTCTCAATGGCTCAGTGCCGGAACCGTTCACGGTTTACAAAGACATCCGCGCCATTGAAGCGGGAACCTGTTTCTTCATTGAAGAAGAGCGCGGACCGAGCACACTACGGCGTCATTATTCGATTGCAGAAGTTTTCGCGCGAGCCGAGGATCGACCCATTGTGGATCCCGGCGTGTTCATTCGCGAATGCATCGACGAATCGGTACGCCACCACCTGGTGAGCGACGTCCCGGTCGGCCTGTTTCTCTCCGCCGGCGTCGACTCGTCTGCATTGACGCAAATCGCGGCGCGACATACGTCACTGCACACATTTACTCTGTCGTTTCACGAATTCAGTGAAGCGCCGCTCGCGGAACGGTTTGCGCGCGAGCAGGGTACGACGCACACGACGCGCACTGTGGCGGCCAAAGAGTTTCTCGACGATCTGCCGCGCATTTTCGAGCGGATGGACCAACCGACCATCGACGGCGTCAACACCTGGTTCATCAGCAAAGCAGTGCATGAAGCGGGCATCAAAGTCGCGCTCTCCGGCGTGGGAGGCGACGAGCTGTTCGGCGGATACCCCTCGTTCAGGAACGTTCCGCGGATCGTGCACCATCCGCGCATTGCGCATCTCGCCGCGCGCGCGCGGCGGCATCCGAAAGCGGGGCAGATTCCGACGCATGCGCGTACATACGGCCGCGCCTATTTTCTGCAGCGCGGCCTCTTCTTTCCCGACGAGTTGCCGAACATCCTCGGCGACGAGGTCGCGCGGGAAGGACTCGAGCAGCTGGCGTGGCTCGACCGCCTCGATGCGGTCCTCGATCCCGACCCGATCACCGCATTCGGGCGTGTGGCCACGCTCGAAGCCTCGCTGTACATGCGCAATCAATTGCTGCGCGACGCCGACTGGGCGAGCATGGCGCATTCGGTGGAAGTCCGTACGCCGCTGGTCGATGCGTGGCTGTTGCGGCAGCTCGCGCCGGTGCTGCTGCGCGGCGACGGGAAGAGCGTGCTCGCTTCGACGCTGCCGCCGTATCTGCGCGACCGGCCGAAAACAGGCTTCTTCGTGCCGATGAAAGAGTGGATGGACCTGCGCCCCGACGGGACGTCGACGCGCATGCGGAGTTGGGCGCGCCGGGTGTGGGAGGAGTACGCGTGAACATCGTTTTCCTCGTGACCGACGCATACGGCGGTCACGGCGGGATCGCTCTGTTCAATCGCGAATTCTGCGCGGCCGTCAACGAGCGCATCACCGTCATTCCGCGCGTGATTCGCGGCGAAGTCGGTCCCATTCCGCCGCATGTGACGTTCGTGGCCGACGCGGCGAAAAGCCCCCTCGCCTATCTCCGCGCGCTCGCCGCGGCGAGGCGATCGAAACCCGACCTCGTGATCTGCGGCCACATGAACCTCCTGCCGGTCGCGTTCGAGCGGCCGCTGCTCGTCGTGCATGGAATCGAAGCGTGGAAGCAGCGGCGCGCTTCGCTCGACAAATGCCGCGGCATCGTCTCGGTGAGTGCGATCACGCGCGATCGTCTGGTCGGCTGGTCGGGCTACGCGGGGCCGACGTACGTGCTGCCCAACGCGGTGCATCTCGAGCAATACGGCATTCGTCCGAAGCGGCGCGATCTGATGGAGCGCTTCAACCTGGACGGGAAGCGCGTCCTGCTGACCGTAGGCCGCCTCGATGCGGGCGAGCGGTCGAAGGGGTTCGACGAAGTGCTGGAGCTCCTGCCCGATCTGCCGCAGGACGTCGTCTACATGATCGCCGGCGGCGGCAACGACTTTCCGCGGCTGCAGCAAAAGTCGGTCGACCTCGGCGTCGCGGCGCGCGTCGTCTTCACCGGTCTCTTCGACGAGCGCGACAAGCCGGATCTCTACAATCTCGCCGACGTGTACGTCATGCCGAGCCGCGGCGAAGGGTTCGGATTCGTCTTTCTCGAGGCGATGGCCTGCGGCGTGCCGGTCATCGGCAGCAAGGCCGACGGGAGCCGCGAGGCGTTGCGTCACGGTGAGCTCGGCCTGCTGGTCGATCCCGGCAATCGCGCGGAGCTGCGCGTGGCGGTGCTCGAAAGCCTCGCACGCGGCGAGCGGCGCATCCCGCCGGGGCTCGACTATTTTTCGTTCGACAACTTCGCGGCGCGCAGCCGCGCGATTCTTTCCGCGGCGCGCTGAGTCACCGCGACCGCGGGAACTCCCTCACCGCGCGCTCCAGTTCGGCGTCATGCGTTCCGCTCCAATGCGGCCATTCGCTTCCGGGGCCGGAGTGCTCGCGCCGCCGCACCCGCCGCACGAGCTCCGCGACCGGCGCGGGAACGCCGAGCCTCGTGAGCAATCCGTGGTCGCCGGGGGCGGCCGGGAGCGACGTGCCGATCCGCGAGGGACGAGCGAGCGTATCGCGCAGAATCGCCGCCCACGCGTCGATCGCACCCGCTTCGGAACGAATGCCCGATTGCGATCCGCGTGCGGCGGACGAGAGTCGTTCGAGCAGCGCGCGATCCCGATCGAGACGCTCGATGCAATCGGCGGCGGCACCGATGTCGCCGACCGGAAACGTCAAGG
>DASVUA010000946.1:0-1765 GCA_036387295.1 Thermoanaerobaculia bacterium
ACTCGCGACCGCCAGCGTGCCGCCGTTCAGCGTTAATCCACCGCTGAAGTTATTATCGTTGCTGGTGAGCGCGAGCGTGCCAGCGCCATTCTTGATCAAGCCGCCGTTGCCAGTGATAGGGCCAGCGAGAGTGAGGCGATGCTGTTGACCGGCGCCGTCGCCGATCGTGAGCGCCTCGTCGGAATTGAGGAACACGCGTTGGCTGAGCACGCGGTCGCCGCCATCTGCATACAGCGTCGCGGCGCCGCGCACCTGCAGAGCTGCGGTGCCGAGCGCGGAGTTGTGGCCGATGCCGAGAGTGCCGGCGTAAAGCGTCGTCCCTTCGCTGAACGTGTTCGCGCCCGAAAGGATGAGGAGGCCGTTGGATTCTTTCACGAGGCCGCCGTAGCCACTAATCGTTCCGGAAAAGTTGCCGCTGTACAGAGCGAGCGTCGGCGTGGAGCCTTCGACGCCGTCCGGACCGGGTCGGCCGATGCTGCCGAGCACGAGCGAGCCCGCGCCGCGGAGATCGTGGATTCCAACTGAAAAGTTATTCAGGTCGAATGTGGCGCCCGCGGCAATCGTCGTGCGCTCGAGGTTTTGTATAAAACCCGGGACCACGGTTGTGCCAACGCGCACTCGCCCGGCGTTAATCGAGAGCGTGCCAGTCGGGTCGCTGCCGTCGAAGGACGTCATGCCCAGCGTGATGGTCCCGGTGTTGCCGGCACTGCCGAGTGCGAGATCGCCGTAGAGGGCGAGTCCTTGAAGAGTCAGGTTCGTTCCGGTTGCGGCCGAAATCGTCCCGGTCTTTCCGGCGCCAATCGTTACAGTCCGCCCGAGAGTGGCCGTCACGTTCGCGCGTAACTCACCGCCTGCGAGCGTTACGCCGCCCGACCCGAATGCGCCATTGCTGCTGAATGCCAGAACGCCTTCGCGGACGGTCGTGCCGCCAGTGAAGGTGCTGCCAAACGAGCCGAGAGTGAGCGTGCCGGCGCCCGTTTTGATGAGCCCGCCGGACCCGGCGAAGTTGCCATCAAGGATGTTGCCGCTGCCTCCGGTCCGCGCGGCATCGATCGTCAGCGTGCGGCCGGCGAGGTCAACGTTGCCGCTCATGCGAAGTGCGCCGGCGTTACTCCCCAGTCTCCAGGTTTGATCCAGACCAAGAAGAATCTGGGCGTTGAACGTCTGCTCGTTGAGCGCGTTGTGGGTGATGCCGCCGCTGCCGATGCGGAGCGGGCCGCCGCTGAAGGTGTAGATGGAGGCGTCGGACGTGAAGGTGAGGCCGCGGATGCTGAACGGCGCGAAAAGAAAGCTCGGCGCGATCCGCGACGAGACTCTCGCGCCGGCGTTCCCGAAAATGAGGTCCGTCGTTTGCAGGTCAGAGAGCGGCGGAGTTCCTCCGGCCCAGTTCCCGGCGTCACTCCAATCGATCGTTCCGCCACCGCCTTGCCAGGTGTAGGTGGTGGCGCGGACTGAATGCGAAACCGTGGCGAGCAGAACTGCGCATACCGTGACGACCAAAGGACGAGAGGTTCTCATGCCGCGAGTCTCCGGATTCGCGGCAAAACGGTCTATACTCCCTTAGAGGGGGTCTTGTTAGACCGCGACGTATTTGGAGCGCGGGCGGCGGTCACTCGCCGTCGCCATTCGCCGCATCCGCGCTGGATAAGCCGAGGATCTCCGTCGCGCGCAATGCCGCGGCAAGCCGCGTCTCGACGCCCAGTTTCAGCAGGATGTTCTGCACGTGCTTCTTCACGGTGTTCAGCGCCGCATCGAGAATGATCGC
>DASVUA010000947.1:0-1703 GCA_036387295.1 Thermoanaerobaculia bacterium
CGATGGTGTGGCGCAGGCGACTTCATCCCAAGCGACCATCACGCACTACGAAAGTCAGCCAGGCACCTATACGTATCGTGGCAAGTACAACGGCAGCGAAACGCATCCGCCGAGCGGTCTCTCGGCGCCGGTAACCGTGACGATCACGCGGTACGAGTCGGCCATCTCTGTCGCGCAGTTCACCCCGGCCCGAGCGGGTGAGACACACACGGTCTCCTACGCGCTGTCGAGTAGCAGCCAGGCGGGCGGGACGATCAGCTTCTATGTCGACTCCGTCTTTGTAAGCACGCAGACGGTGACCCGGGACGAGTGGACTCAGTTCTCGTTCACCGTGTCGCCCGGAAAGCATCGGCTGTTTGCGAGATACTCAGGCGACGAGCTGTATCTGCCGGCCCAATCGGAAGTCACGGAGTGGGCCACGCTGCCGAGCGGCGCGCTGGCCTTTGACGTCTCTCAATTCGGCAGCGCACTCCGGGTGTCGTGGGCCGCGAGCGGAGACGCCGCCGCTTCGTTCGATCTCTACCGCAGGGTCAACAACGTCTGGGCGTATCAGGAGCGCTACTACGGCGGAAGCAGCGCCATCGTTCCGAATCCGGTGCCGAACACCGTCTACGTTTATCGAGTGGAGGCGCGCGACACGAACGGCGCACTGATCGCGACAAGCAACGTCGATGCTGCGCTTTTCACCACATTCACCGACGACCCGCTCCTCATGGCAGGCACGAAGATGAAAGCGGTTCACGTCGCGGAGCTCGTCACAGCGCTCAACCGCTTCCGAGCTGCATTCGGCCTGGCGGCCATGGCCCCGATCACCAACGCTGTAGCGGGCAAGCGTATCCTCGCCGCCGACATCAATGCACTTCGCGTCAGCCTCAATGAAGCGCGCGCTGCCGCCGGATTGGGGCCCTTACAGTACGCGACGCTCACCCCGAAACAAACGCTCATCCGCGCCATCGATCTCCAGCAACTGCGCGACGGACTGCGCTGACGCAATTGCGGAGCTTGTTCCGGCGTTACAATCGCCGTCCCACTTCATCCACTTACGGAGGAAATTCGATGCGCAGATTCATTCTCGCCGCGGCGTTCACGCTTGCGGCCGTCAACATGGACGCGGCGACTGTCGCGGGCGTCAAGATCGACGATCAGGCTACGGTCAACAACCAGAAGCTCGTGCTCAACGGGGCGGGCCTCCGGAAGAAGCTGATGTTCAAGGTGTACACCGGCGCGCTCTACCTGCCGTCGAAGCAAACGAACGCTGCCGCCATCATCGCGGCCGATACGCCGCGCCGCATGGTCATGCAGTTCCTCATGGGTGTCGACAAGGGGAAGATCGCGGAAGCGTGGACGGAAGGTCTCGCCGAGAACACGCCGAACGCGTCGCCGGAAGTGAAAACCGCCTTCAAGACGCTCTCCTCCTGGATGGAAGACATGAAGGAAGGACAGAAGATCGTCATGACGTACGTCCCCGGCATCGGGACGACGGTCGAAGTCGGCGGCAAGAACAAGGGCACTCTCGGTGGCAAGGCCGTGGCCGACGCGATCCTCGCCACCTGGATCGGTCCGAAGCCGGGCCCCGGCGCCGATTTCAAATCCGCCATCCTCGCCAGCAAGTAATCTTCGTCAGACATCGCGAAAACGGCGGGCTTTCAGCCCGCCGTTTTCTTTTTTGCGCGCGCGTGGTTCTTGTGGAGCGGCGGGGGGGG
>DASVUA010000948.1:0-3411 GCA_036387295.1 Thermoanaerobaculia bacterium
CCCCCCCCGCCGCTCCACAAAGAACGGCTTCGATGTGGAGTGCGGCGACGCCAATCCCCGCTACGATGCGGGCGTGATCACGCGAGTCGCGCTAATCCTCTTCTTCACGCTCACCGCCTCCGCCCAGACCCTCCCCTTCCTCAGCGACAAGGAAATCTCCGCGCTCGCGACCGAGATCTCGGGTGAGACGGCGAAACGGACCGTGGAAGGGTTGTCCCGGCAACACCGCATGCGCGGCTCGCGCGGCTTTCGCAACGCCGCCGATCAGATCGTCGCGGAGCTGAAACGCTACGGACTCGAAGACGCGCACCTCGAATCGCTTCCTGCCGACGGCACGATCTTCTACGGCACGCAACGTTCGCGGCCCGCGTGGAACGCCGAGTTTGCGGAGCTGTGGGAGCTCGACGCGAAGGGCGCGCGTGTCACGCGGCTCGCCAGCTGGGACGCCGCGCCGATCGTGCTCGCGCAGGACAGCGTCAGCGGCGAAGCGACGACCACGCTCGTCGACGTCGGCGCCGGCACGCGCGAAGAAGACTACAAGGACGTCAGAGGAAAGCTGGTCCTCACCTCGTCCATGCCGCTCGCAATCGCGCCGCTGGCGATCGGCCGTTTCGGCGCGGCAGGAATCATCAGCTCCGCACAGAACCAGCGCACCGGCTGGTACGGCGAAGACGAGACGCTGGTGCGCTGGGGCCATCTCGACACGTTCGCGCCGCCCAGCGAGCGAACGTTCGCGTTCATGGTTTCGCTGCAGACCGCACGGCGGCTGCAGGCGCGGCTCGCGGCGGGCGAAACGATCCGCATGCACGCGAACGTCGTGGCCGGGCAGGAGCCGGGGGCGTACGACATCGCCACCGCCACCATTCCCGGTACCGATCTGCGCGGCGAGGAGATCGTCTTCAGCTGCCATCTCGATCATCCGCGTCCCGGCGCGAACGACAACGCGAGCGGCTGCTCGGCGATCCTCGAAGCTGCACGGACGCTGTCGAAGCTGATCAAAGACGAGCGCATTGCGCGGCCACGCCGCACGCTCCGCTTCGTCTGGCCTCCGGAAATTGAAGGAACGCTCGCGCTGCTCAATGGGCGTCCCGAGATCGCGCGGCGCATCAAGGCGGCGATTCACCTCGACATGGTCGGCGGCAACCCCGACACGAAGGCAATCTTCCACGTCACGCGCGGTCCCGCCTCGCAGCCGTCGTTCGTCTACGATCTCGCGCAAACGGTCGGCATGCTGGTGAACGACCAGACCGCGACGTACGCGATGACCGGCAGCGCGCGCTGGCCGCTGCTCGCGAGCGACGGCAGCAAAGATCCGCTGCGCGCCGCGTTCGTTCCGCTGACCCTCGGCAGCGATCATCAGGTCTACAGCGACAGCTCGTGGGGCATCCCGGCGATCTACATGAACGACTGGCCCGATCGCTACATCCACACCAACAAGGACGTGCCGGCGAACATCGATTCGACGAAGCTCGGACGCGCGGCCTTCATCGCGGCCGCGACCGGCTACGCGCTCGCGACACTCACGCAGGACGATGCGCCGGCCCTGCACGAGATGCTCGACGCGTTTGCGCTCGAGCGCCGCGCCGCCGCGATGCGCAGCAAAACGCTGCCGTTCGCGGAGTGGTACGAATCGGAGATGGAAGCCTCGGTGCGCCGCTTCTTCGGCGCAACCGATAAGCGCCGCACCGTCGCCGGCGCGTATCGCCGCAATCCGGCCATCAAAGGAACGATGGGGGCGTTCGGCTACGACTACTTCAACGCGCACTACCCGAAAGCGAAAGAAATCCGCCTCGGCGAGGAGTACCGCTACGAAGCGCTGAACCTCGTCGACGGCGCCCGCTCGGTGAAAGAAATCCGCGACGCGCTCTCCGCGATCTACGGACCGGTGCCGCTCGAGGACGTCGAGCAATACCTCACCGCGCTCGCCTCGATCGACGTCATCGTCAGTCCTTGAGGTAACGCTCCATCAGCGTGGCGTTCTCGTTCATCGCGCGGATCTGAATCCAGTACGCACGCGCGAACATGAAGATCGAGACCGCCGCGAGCGCGTCGTGCAGCCAGAGAGGCGTTTTCCCCTGCCCCACGCCGCCGCCGGTGATGAAGGTGATCATGATCGCCGTCATCGCCCACATCGCCGCCGGAAAGACGCGCGACTTGAAGACGCGCGTCTGCTGCACCACCGCCGCATCCTGCTCGGATTTGTCTTTCAGTTCCTTCCCCGTGCCGATGAAGAAAAACATCGTCATCGATTGCGAGAAGAGCCCAATCACAACGGTCACGAGTGCCACGATGATGTGATCGGCCACCTGCCCCGGCGCCGCACGAAATCCCATGATGATCGTGGTGATCAGTCCGGCGATGGTGACGAGAGTGGAGATGAGAAGTGCTTGCGCCACGGCGCCGCATTGTAGACGCCTGCGGAGTCGAGCCACGGACGGGGCGGACGGTGGAGCCACGATCAGCGTCTGCTAGACTCCCGCGCCGTGACGAGCTACCGCGATTCAGGGGTCGACATCGATGCGCAGGACGAAGCGTTGCGTGAAGTCCGGCGCATCGCACGTAGCACCTACACGCCCGGCGTGCTGTCGGACATCGGATCGTTCGGCGGTCTTTTCCGCGGCACGTTCGAGGGGATCGAATCGCCGATCCTCGTCTCCTCGACCGACGGCGTCGGGACGAAGCTGCGCGTCGCGCAGGCGATGAAGATCCACGACACGATCGGCTACGACCTCGTCTCGCACTGCGTCAACGACATCCTGGTGCAGGGGGCGCGTCCGCTCTTCTTCATGGATTACTACGCCACCGGCAAGCTGCGCCCGCCCGTCATGACCGACGTCATCCGTGGCATGGCGCGCGCGTGCAGCGAAAACGGCTGCGCGCTCATCGGCGGCGAAACGGCCGAAATGCCGGGCTTCTACGCCGATGAGGATTACGACGTGGCCGGCTTCATCCTCGGCGTCGTCGACACGAAGAACCTCATCGACGGCAAAGCGGTGCGCGAAGGCGACGTCCTCATGGCGCTGCCGTCCGTCGGCCTTCACACCAACGGCTACGCGCTTGCCCGCCGCGTGCTGTTCGAGAAACTCGGCTACGACTACCAGTCCATCATCCCCGGCATCGGCAAGGCAGGCGAAGCGCTGCTCGCGCCGCACATCTCGTATCTCAAACCGCTCATGCCTCTGGTCGAGCAGCGCGCGATCCACGCCATGGCGCACATCACCGGAGGGGGGCTGACCGACAACGTCCCGCGCGTGCTTCCCGACAATCTCGACGCACGCGTGAAGCTCGGCTCCTGGCCTGTGCTGCCGATCTTCAAACTGATGTTCGAAAAAGGCGGTGTCGAGCGCGACGAAATGCTGCGCGTCTTCAACATGGGTGTCGGGATGGTGCTGATCGTCGCGCCGGACGAGG
>DASVUA010000949.1:0-4245 GCA_036387295.1 Thermoanaerobaculia bacterium
CGTGCTCGAGCAGTTGCGGCCCGTTGCGCGGGTGACGTGGAAGACGATGTTCGGAGCGGTCGGTCTGTACGCCGACTCGATCATCTTCGCGATCATTGACGACGACACGCTCTACTACAAAGCGGGCGACGCCTCGCGGCCGCGATACATCGAGGCCGGCAGCAGAGCGTTCCAGCCGTATGGCGACGGCACTTCTTCAATGACGTACTTTGAGCTGCCGCCCGACGTGCTCGAGGACGAGGAGGCGTTGCGCGAGTGGACGCGCGAAGCCGTCGACGCGGCTCGAGCCGCGAAATCGAAGCGGAAGAAGTGAGGGCGGCTGGGCGCTGTCGCAAGGCAGAGGCGAACGGGTGCGCGGACGCCGCGGTCTGCTCACCAGGAGCCGCGTTGCCGGCGGAGATCGAGGGGAGCGCCGCTACCTTTTTCTGCCGTTGGTGTCTGACACGACATGAAAATCGGGAAAAGCTTCGCTGCGGCCTTCGTGTGCGTCATCGCGTTCGCTCGAGTCGCATTCGGCGCATGTCCGGCCGATCGGGCGCCGGTGAAAGCGGCGTCGGATGCGCAGGCTGCGCAGATCAGCCTTTTGGCGCTGCCGGCGACGATCGAGTCTCTGCATGCGATGCCGAAGGTCCGGCCTCTGCCGCAGGAGTCGCGTGTCGCGCCGGCCGAGACGACGATTCACTCGGTGACGGCGACGCTGATGGCGTATCGCCTCACGCCTGAGTCGGAGATCGAACTGGTACTGTCGGACGAGGCTCGCCGAACGATTCTCGCCTACATCCCGTCGCCCTCCTGCATCGCCGGAAGCGCGTTCGCGTTCGAGATCGAGAGAGCGCGCGCCGAGTTCGAGCAGTGGTACCGCCCGACCGATACGTTCACGGAAGTGCGCGGAGCCGTGGAGGTGCAGGGCGCCGGCTTGTTCGACTTTTTGCAGGGGCAGCGGGGCGCGGCGCCGAACGGGCTCGCGCTCTATCCGGTGACGGCCATCGATTTCACGCCGTCGTGGCGGCCGAAACCGCCGCCGGCGCCGCCCGCGCGGCGCCGTTCGGTCGGCAGCGGGGGAGGAACGCCGCGCTGCGCGCCTCCGACGCTGACGATCACGACCTCACGCCCCGGCACGTGCGCCGGCGAGCAGGTGTCGGTGTCGTGGTCGGCCTCGGACAGCGCGGCAACGGTGACGATCGAGGGAATCGGCGCCGCGCTGCCGGCGTCGGGCACGCGCAGTGTGCCGATCGGCTCCGGCACCATCTTCTCCGGTAGCGCGCGCACATCGTGCGCAGTGGGGCCGGAGACGTTCGCCGTCGTGACGCTCACGCCTGGCGCGAGCGCGAGCATCGCCGGTCCGCCGTCACTGACAACGGGCAGCAGCACGTCATTGTCGATCTCGGTTTTCAGCGCGTCGTCCTGGACGCTGACCTCGTCGCTCGGGAACACGATCACGCCGAAAAGCGGCGCGTCGAGCCAGTCCGTGGTGTATCAGGGCAACCATGTCGGGACCGACACGGTGACGCTCGCCACGACCGGCGGTGCGTGCGCGAACGTGACGAAGACGCACACGATCATGGTCAGTGCCGCCCCTCCGACCGGAGGTTTGCGCTGCTGCGACGGCACACGCTCACCGACCTGCTTCAGTTGCAGTGACAAGCGCGGATGCTGTTCGGGACACCAAGGGGTTTGCGGCTGCGGGAACTAAGGGTGCGCGGACGCAGTAAAATTCGTTTCGTCGTGCAAGATAACGCCCGCACTCCGCTAAACCGGCACGAAACGACCAAGTTTTTGCACTTCTCTGGTTGTGGCAACGCGGCGCAGCGCGCCGAGGTCACGTCCGACAAGCCGCGGTCAATTCGCCCGCCAGTCGATTCGCACTTGCCGCGATGGTCGATTCCGCAATGGCGAGGCGGCCTCGATCCGTTTCGCCGACCGCCACGCCGGCGAGATAGGAATCGACCAGCAGCGGCACGTCGTTGCCGGGGTTCAGCTGAAGCGTCTCCCACAAGCGTGATCGCACAAGCGTTCGCAATCGCCCGGTAACTGTCGCGTCGCCCAGCAGCGAAACGTATGCGACGATCGTCGCAAGCGCTTCCCGGTGAATCGGCCCGCTCAACAGCTGCTCCATCGCGTACATGCTACGCGTGCGGATGCGATCCCTTTCCGGCAACTCGCGGCCGTGCGCCGCCAGCAGTTTGCAGGCAGCAGCAACAGCTTCCGCGGACGAACCTTGCCGTCCGGTGAGCCACGCCTCCAGCTGAGCGCTCACGGAGTCGAGCATTGGTTCCAGAGGGATGCTCGAGCGCAGGTTCGCTGCATCGACCACTTCCGCGGCAAGGACCGTATAGATGAGCGACGGGCGAGAACCACTGACGCTCACGGAACCTTTCCTGATGATTCGATGAAGGCTGCCGGCGATCGCATCGCGCCACCTCAGGACCATGTCATCCGCGTCCACCGCTCGCGCGATTCGCACGAGGAGCAGGAGTGATTCGAGCTTCCAGATCGCACGCGGCTCCGGCAATACGGCATCAGGCAGGTTCCTGTCGTTCCGCACCCAGAAGGCCAGCGCCTCCGCTAGTTTCGCGACCGGCTGTCGCGCCGTTCGCAGCGCCGTCAGAAAGCTGTCGAACATCTCCAGGTGTGCGAGGTCGAACAGCGGGCTCATTGCGTGGGTACGTTTGGGCACGGCCGCCAGGAGAAGCGTCAATACCGCGCTCATCAGAATCAGGTTCCGAGATACGTCTGGCGCCGGCGTGCTGCGGCTCAGCACTTTCGCCGCGAATGCCGCCCAGCATGCGCAGAAGAAGGCCATTGCCGCGAATGTCGATACACCGGCAGCGTGGATCCAGCTCGACGGCATGCTCGAGCGATCGAAATCGAACTTTCGCCACAGCAGGCGGATCGAATACACGTTGCCCGGCGAGTTCAGCAATGCGATCGGGGGAATCGCGCGCACCACGGAGTTCGTGCTTCGGCTTGCCACAATGCTCGTCGTCGTCCCGACAAATGTGAAGATCATCATCCCTTTCCACGCGCGGGCGATCCCAAAGCACGCCGCCGCGACGACCACGCAGCTGATGATGATTGCCATACTCCCTAATGTGGACGGACCAGCGCGCAGAATGAAACTACGCAAGGCTCGCCCGGGGGCATCGGGCGCCGGGTCCACGATGCCGAGTGCGTGGATGGAGCCGAGGATGACGTGGGTGGCGGAGACGGCCAGCGCGGTGGCGAAAAACGCGTATGACAGTGAGTGGTCCGTACGCGAAAACGGGGCGATGAAATACAGCAACAGCGCAGTGGCGCTGAACGAAGCATGGAAGACGGTGGCCACAATGCGTCGCAGCGGCAGTTTCCGTACGTCATGGAGTCGCACCAGCGCCGGGTCCGCACGCATCCCGCAGTACGTAGCGGCCATTGCGCACATCACCCCGAACGTGACCAGCGTAATTCCGAGTGCTGTCTGCGGCTGCAGAAGCGGCAGCGCTGCGCTCGCGGTAAATGCGGCCGAGAGAGCGACCGCACCGATTCCGCATTGAACGCCGATTTCCGCCGCCCACCGGATCGGCTGTCCGGTCGAACCTTCGCTTCCAGCCGCCAGTAATTCACACCGAGTCCGGAGATCGCCCCCCTCGGGCCAGATCCATCGCACCACGCTCGAAAGCAGCGGGATCCGTGGCCGCCGGATAGGGGCCTGTGCGACGAGATCCGTCATCAGTTTCTCCAGGGTGGTCGGACCCGTGCCGCGGTGCCGGCCGCTTCTACGCAGGAGAAGCGCGGCGTCCGACGGCGGAAGCGTCTGCATTGCGCGCTGGTCTGCGACGACTTCGCGCTCCGCGATGAAGCGTCGTGCGAACAGGCACTGTGTGAGGAACGGCAACACGATTGTGAGGCACGTCGCCAGCGTGATATTTGCCCTCATGAAGATCGACACGAATGCTGCGGGCAGCCACCAGAGATGTGAGACCAGCACGCTCCGCACGAAACGGTAGGTGAGGTGATCACCATTCAGAACGTGTCCCAGCTCGTGCAGGAAGGTGAAACGGAGAAGACTCTCAGTCGCTTCGGGCCCGGCGCCGCCTGCGCTCTTGTGACGTTCCAGCCATGAGGCGACATCCTGTCGCACCCTCACGACGACGTGGCCTCGACGAGACACACTGACGCCGATGAAAGGCGCCCACTCCGGCGCGACGACCGCCGTCACCCGCTCGATGCCGGTGCGGCGGGTTCCCTCGAGAACCTGTTGAATCTCCG
>DASVUA010000950.1:0-6574 GCA_036387295.1 Thermoanaerobaculia bacterium
CCTATGCCACCTCGATCTCCGGACGCTGGAGCGCGAACGACTTCTTGTAGATGTCGATGATCGTCATCAGCAACGAAAAGACGAGCGGCCCGATCACGAGGCCCACCATCCCGAATGCCTGCATCCCGCCCAGCACCGAGAACAGCAGCGGAATCGCCGGCAGCTGCGCCTTGCCGCGCATCGCCCACGGCCGAACGAGGTTGTCGATCAGCGACACCGGCAGCACGCCCCAGAGGATCATGAAGATCGGCTGCCACCACGGCCGCGCTCCCATCGACGCGGAGATGACGAGATAGATCGACGCCGGCGCCCACACCGCCGCCGCACCGACCATCGGAATCAGCGACAGCAGCGCCGCCACCGCGCCCCAGAATCCGGCGCCCGGCACGCCGGCGATGAAGAGACCGATGGCCGTCATCGCACCTTGTGCGATCCCGGTGAACAACTGGCCGCGAAACGTCGCGTCGATCACGTCCTTGAACTTCGTCCGGAACTCGTGGTCATACCGTTTCGGTAACGGCGAGAGGATGGACAGCTGTTCGATGATGTCCTCTCCTTCGACGTAGAAAAAGAACATGGAAAGCAGCACCAGCGCGAACCCGAGCAGCGCGCCGGCGAGCCCGCCGAGCAGCGCGCCGCCGTGACGCGCGGCCCAGCCCGGCACCTGCCGCAAGGCCGGCAGCACGATGCGCTCGGGGCTGAGCGAGGCGGGATCGAAATTCGGTGCGATCCGTTTGATGAAGCCGAGATAACGCGTCACGTCGATGCGCTGCACCATCTGCTGCGCATCGCCATCCTGCAGTTTCTCGACGACGACGTTGGCCTGTTGCACGAGCAGCGTACCGAGAATCACCGCCGGGATGACGACCACGAACGTAATGCCGATCAGCATCACCGCTGCCGCTTTCGCCGAACTGCCGTTCGACGCGATCCGGACGCGGCGGAACAGATTGAACGTCAGGATCACCAGGATCGCGCCGAGGAGGATCGCCGTCAGAAACGGCTGAATGACTTTGAATGCCGCGTACAGCAGCGCCAGCGCCATCACCCCGAAGAAAATGATTCCGGCGAGCCGCCACTCCGGCTTCTGCTCCACGTCGTGCTTCGATGCCTCACCCGGTTCAATCATGCGAGCTCCTTCAAAACAGGTCACGCCGTGCCGCGGCGGTAATCGCGCTGACGATCGGATTCTTGATCTTCCGCTCGGCCGACACGGCGTAAAACCGCTCTTTCACCTCAGGCAAGTGCCCTACCACTCTGACGTTGTACTGCGCCTGCACCTCGTGCTCGATTGCTGACGGCGCCGGAAAAATCCCCGTTCCGGCGCCGCCGAACGCGGTGAGCAGCGCAAAGTCGTCGAACACGCCGACGCGCCGCGGCTCGATGCCGGTGGCATCGAGCCACAGCTCGATCGCGCGGCGCGACTGCGTTCCTTCGCCCGGCAGCAGCATCGGCGCGCCGTGCAGCGATTGCGGGAAGTTCTTTTTCGCCGAGGCGGCCAGTGCCGGCGCGGCGAAGAAGGTCATGCCGCTTTCGCCGAGGAGCTGGTTGTAGGTGCGCAGCGGCGCGCCGGAAGCCGGTGCGTCGCTGATCACGAGATCGACCTCGTGCTGCCCGAGAAGCATCAGCAGCGTTTCGAACGGAGCCTCGCGGCAAACCATCTCGATCTCTTTCGCCGCGGCGAACGCCGGCCGCAGCACGCGATACGCGAGCAGCTTCGGCACGACGTCCGCGATGCCGATCGTGACGCGCACCGGCTTTCCGGTGGGCCGGTCGCGCAGCGTGTCGCGCAGCTCGCGTCCGAGTGCGAAGATCTCATCCGCGTATCGAAGCGCAACGCGTCCCGCCTCGGTCAGCACGAGGCCGCGTCCCGACTTTTCGAACAGCTTCTCCCCCAGCGACTCCTCGAGCTGGCGCAATTGCGCGCTGATCGTCGGCTGCGTCAGGTTCAGCTTCTTCGTCGCCGCCACGATGCTCCCCTCGCGCGCGACGATCCAGAAGTAAAGCAGGTGGTGGTAATTCAGCCACTCCATGGCGCCGCCAGCTTAGTCGAAGCTCGCGGCCGCATAGAACAATTCGATTCATTTGCAACGAACAATCGATCGTTTCTATGAATGGCTGCCGCACCATCGCCGTTGTGGGCGACGTATGAAAACGCAAATCGAGACCATCCTGCGGGGTGTGCTGACCGCCTTCTCCACCGAGACGCCGGTGGATGACCGTATTCGCGTGCCGTTCGAGAGGTACGCGGCATGATCGAATCCATTGCATCGCCGAGTCTCTGGGCGATCTTCAGCATCTTCGTCCTGGGGATGCTGGCGCTCGACCTCGGCGTCTTCAATCGCAAAGCGCACGAGGTCCGCTTCAAAGAAGCGCTCGCCTGGAGCGTGGTCTGGGTCGCGCTGTCACTCGCCTTCAACTGGTGGATCTACACGCGGTTCGGATCCGAGAAAGCCCTTCAATTCCTCACCGGCTACGTGATCGAGAAGGCGTTGTCGGTCGACAACATCTTCGTCTTCGTCATTCTCTTTTCCTCGTTCGCGGTACCGAAGATCTACCAGCATCGCGTCCTCTTCTGGGGTGTGCTCGGCGCGATCGCCATGCGCGCGGTCTTCATCGGCCTCGGCGCCGCGCTCGTTTCGCGCTTCGACTGGATCATGTACGTCTTCGGCGCGATCCTCATCTTCACCGGCATCAAGCTCATGAAGGAAGGCGACGCCGAGCCGCATCCCGAGAAGAACCCCATCTACAAGCTCGCGCGCCGCATCATGCCGGCGGTGCCGGAGTACCACGGCAAACACTTCTTCATCGTGAAGGACGGCCGCCGTTACGCCACGCCGCTCTTCCTCGTGCTGATCGCGATCGAAGCGACCGACGTCGTCTTCGCGGTCGACTCCATCCCCGCGATCTTCGCGATCAGTACCGATCCCTTCATCGTCTACACGTCGAACATCTTCGCGATCCTTGGATTGCGCGCGATGTACTTCCTCCTCGCCGGCGTGATCGACAAGTTCCACTACCTGAAATACGGCCTCGCGGTCGTGCTGCTCTTCGTCGGCGTCAAGATGGTGATCGCGAACTGGTATCACTTCCCGATCGGCGTCTCCCTCGGCGTCATCGCCGGCGTGCTGACGCTGTCGGTCGTGGCATCACTGATATGGCCGAAGCACGTCGAGCGTGCAGTGGCAGACGACGCCATCGAAGACATTCGCGACGATCCTGAAGGACGGACCTAGCGCGGGCGGCGACAAGTCGATCGGCATCAGCGGCGTGCAGTGAGTAAGATACGCCGCCTGATGCATACGACTGTACCCACCCATCTCTGGGTGGCATTCGGAGTGTTCGTGCTCGGGATGCTCGCCCTCGACCTCGGCGTCTTCAACCGGAAGGCGCACGAGGTCCGTTTTCGTGAAGCCGTGATCTGGAGCAGCGTCTGGATCTCGCTCGCGATGATCTTCAACGGCTGGATCTACTTCGAGTTCGGCCACCAGAAAGCGCTCGAGTTCCTGACCGGCTACGTGCTCGAAGAAGCGCTCTCGGTCGACAACATCTTCGTCTTCATCATCCTGCTCGCGTCGTTCGCCGTCCCCAAGATGTACCAGCACCGCGTGCTGTTCTGGGGCGTCCTCGGCGCGATCGTCATGCGCGCGATCTTCATCGGCGTCGGCGCCGCGCTCGTCTCGCGGTTCCACTGGGTGATGTACATCTTCGGCGCGATCCTCATCTTCACAGGCGTCAAGCTGCTGATGCAGGGGGACGACGACGATCCACATCCCGAAAAGAATCCGATCTACAAACTCGCGCGCCGCTTCATCCCCGCGGTCCCCGAGTACCACGGCCCCGCCTTCACGATCATGAAGGACGGGCGGCGTCACGCCACGCCGCTGCTGCTCGTGTTGATCGCCATCGAAGCGACCGACGTCGTCTTCGCCGTCGACTCGATCCCGGCGATCTTCGCGATCACCACCGATCCCTTCATCGTCTACACGTCGAACATCTTCGCGATCATGGGACTGCGCTCGATGTACTTCCTGCTTGCGGGCGTCATCGACAAGTTCCACTACCTCAAGATCGGGCTCGCCTTCGTGCTGCTGTTCGTCGGCACGAAGATGCTCATCGCGCACTGGTATCACGTGCCGATCGTCGCCTCACTCGTCACCATCGCCTCGCTCCTCGGCCTCTCGGTGCTCGCGTCGGTGATCTGGCCGAAGAAGCTCGCGCTGGAGATATCATCCAGCGCGCTTGAAGACATCCGCCACGACGCTGCCCGAAGTGCTGATTCTCGACCCGACAGTCCGCGGTGACGCGCGCGGCTGGTTCATGGAAACGTTCAACGCCGCGACGTTCCGGGAGCACGGGCTCCCGGAGTCGTTCGCGCAGGACAACCACTCGTACTCGGCCCGCGGCGTCGTGCGCGGCCTGCACTACCAGCTCGAACAGCCGCAGGGAAAACTCGTCCGCTGCACGCGCGGCACGATCCTCGACGTCGCCGTCGACATCCGCCGCGGCTCGCCGACCTTCGGCCAGTGGACCAGCGTCGAACTGAGCGCCGAAAACAAGCGGATGCTCTGGATCCCTCCCCGCTTCGCACACGGCTTCGCGGTGCTCAGCGAAGATGCCGAAGTGCTCTACAAATGCACCACGCTCTGGCACCAGGCCAGCGACCGGAGCATCCTGTGGAACGACCCTGCGATCGGCATCGAATGGGGAGTCGAGAGCGCCTCCATCTCCGCCAAAGACGCCGCCGGCAAACTTCTTCACGAAGCCGATCTCTTCGAGTATTGACACACACCCACGCGCCGTTTACGATGCGCGCCTCTTCGGGGAATGCAGTTCACGCCGAGGGGGTTAGCAAGATTCCTGATCGCCCAGCAGGCGATCTTTTCTCTCACGCGGGATCGTAGTTCAGTTGGTTAGAACGCCGGCCTGTCACGCCGGAGGTCGCGGGTTCGAGCCCCGTCGGTCCCGCCAAATTTCGAAGCACTCGAAGAGCCGCCGAAAGGCGGCTTTCGTGTTTTCAGTCGGTTCGCCTGGGAAGCTGTAACTCGCAAGCTGATCGCAAGGTCGCGATTCTGGGACGCGACCCAGCGCGGACGCAGGGTCGTCGCACACGACCCGCAGACCATCTGTCCAGGTTCCGAACCGCGTCCGATACCTGAACGGCTCGGGTCAGCGCTGAAGCATTGCAATCCACTGTCATACAACGACTTAGCTCCGATTCGCCGCTGCCATGGCGTTTGAAGAGCGGGTGTGCTCATGCGCACCTTTCTCTTTGCTGCGGCGTTGTTGCTCGCCCGACCGTTGTCCGCGGAGACGGGCTGGCTCGATCGAGCGCACGCTCCCCTGCTCGCGCGTGTCCAGGCGCGAGCAGCGCAACGGGTGGTTCAAACGAATCTGCGCCGGGTTGCGTCGGTGCAAGTGCTCGAGCGGCCGGTGGTGCTTCGCGCGGCGATTCCTGGTGCGGCGCCGGTGGTGGCCGGGAGGATCGTGGTCGACGGCGCGGCGACGTTGCGCGTCCGCGTAGAGGGGGGCGGGGCGGTGTGGGTGGCGGGCGATGAGGACGAATCGTTCGAGCGATTCGAAGCATCGAGTGACGCAATGTGGGCGCCGACGACGCGTGGCGACACGGTCTTCGTCGCAGTCGAAGGTGGAGAGGCAATCGTCTCCGCGGTCGCCGCGGGCGAGCCCGTAACGACGGCGGCGACGTCCTGCGTCACGAACGCGGCGTGCATCGACGCCGATGCCCTGCCGGAGCTCGCCGAGGCGAGCCGCGCTATCGCCATGATCCGCTTCGTGCGCGACGGCGCGTCGTATGTCTGCAGCGGTGCGCTGATCAACGACGCCGCGCACAGTGGCGCCCCGCTCTTCCTCACCGCGCATCACTGCATCTCGACGCAGGAGGAGGCGGCATCGATCGAGGCAGTTTGGGATTACCGCTCGCCGTCCTGCGGCATCGAGCCGTCATCGCGCACGACCACGCGCACGTACGGGGCGAAGCTGCTCGCCTCTTCCGCCGCAACCGACGTCGCGCTCCTGCGTCTCGACCGGATCCCGCCGAACCGCGTCTTTCTCGACGTCGAAACGAAACCGGTCGCGGAAGGGACGCGCACGTGGCATCTTTCTCACGCGGACGGCGGCCCGCTGTCGTACTCGGAGGGAATCGTGCAGGACGCGCAATCGGGCTGCCCATCGTCGCCGCAACCTCAGTTCCTGCAGTCGAGTCTCATCGCAGGCGCAATCTCGTCCGGCAGCTCCGGCGCTCCCCTGCTCCTCCCGAATCTCCGCATCGCCGGCCAGCTCCTCGGACGATGCGGACCGTCGGCAAACGATCCGTGCGCGGTCTACAACTACGCAATCGACGGCTCGATCCACGCGTCCTGGCCCCTGCTCGCGCCTTACCTCGATCCGCCGCGCAGGCGCTCTGTGCGGCATTGAGGACCGACGAGGGGCCTCCGGCGGCCGGGGCTGCGAGCCCCGGACCCCGCTTACAGGCCAAGCCTCCGCGACACAGCGTCGTAACTGGCGAACGAGTGTCGCGGAGGCTTGGCCTGTATGACGGGTCCGGGCCCGTGGC
>DASVUA010000951.1:0-7631 GCA_036387295.1 Thermoanaerobaculia bacterium
CACGTACCTGCCAAACAAGAATTGAACCGCGATGTTCACGGCCGCGGCTGTAACTTCTCTCGAATCACATCGGCGACTTCGCGGGCGTGCGAGAAGACGCAGGCGTGGGCGCCGGGGACGTTCGTCGCCTGGATGCACGTGCGGTCGGGGATCGGGTCGCGAGCGCCGGCGATGTAGATGCCGCGCGGTGGCGGCGTGGTGCGGATGTCGGCGTAGAAGCGGCGCCACGTCATCAACCAGCGCGGCACACCGGCGCGCAGGTAGGCGGGGATCACGTAGCGATAGAGCCCGAACGGCTCGCGCAATCCGTCGAGCGCAAGCATCGCGAAGACGCGCAGCTGCGCGTGGCGTTTGCGCGACCAGAGCGGCCCCACCAGCACCGCTTCGCGCACGAGGTCGGGACGCGTTTCGCGCAGATGCGCGACCGTATTGCAGCCGATCGAGTGACCGAGCCACACCGCGTCTTTGATCGCGAGATGATCGGCCCATTCGGCAAGGACCTTCGCGTGCTCGGCCGGCCCCGCCGCGCGTGCGTCGAGACTCTTTCCGAAGCCCGGCATATCGGGCGCGATCGGATTCCAGCCGTCGTCGAAGAGGGCGCGCGCGAGATGCACAAAGTACGCGCTCGTCATCCCGAGTCCGTGCACCAGGACGATGTCGCGCCGCCGCCCTGCCTGGCGATGCGCGATGCCCGCCGTCCAGCCGGCGACGCCCCAGTTGAACGCCGGCTCGGCGGCGGGCGCCGTGGTCGCTTCAGCCTCGTCGAGAAAGGCCACCGCGATTCGATTGAACTCCTCGGCCGCATCCCACATCGCCACGTGCGCGGCGTTCGGAATCACCACCAGCCGCGACCCGGCGATCTCGCGATGCATCGCCTCGCCGTAATGCAGCGGCACGATCGGATCGCCCGCGCCCCACACCAGCAGAACCGGCGCGCGGATCGCGCGCATCATCGGACGCATATCGCCCAGCACCACGCGAGTTCCGGCGACAGCGACCGAGGCGGGACCGGCGCGCAGGAAATCCGGCAGGAGCACGCGCGCGATTCCCGGACCTCCGTATGGCGGGCGCGGAAGCGTCCGCATGTGCGGCCGCGGATCGACGCGAAACGGCATCCCGGCCGAATTGACGAGGATGAGCGAGCGGACGAGGTCGGGACGTTCGGCCGCCACGCGAATCGCGAGCTGGCCGCCCATCGAGTGCCCGATCACATGCACCGGCTGACCGAACGTCTCGAGCCAGCGCGCGAGCAAAGCCGCGATCTCGCGAAAGGAAGGAGGGATCTCGGGCAGCACCGCATGCCGCCTGTTCTTGCCGAATCCCGTCAGGTCGACCGCGGCGACGAGATGCCGCGCGGCGAGCGCGTCGATGTTCCGCGACCACCATCGCGACGAGCCGCTGAGTCCGTGAATCAGGGCGACCGGAGTGCCGTCCGATCCTGCGCGCGTCTCCCAGAGCGCATACGGCGGAAAGTCGAGACGCGCCAGGTTCACGATGTTGCTTCCGGTGGCGGGGCGGCGCAGGGGAACGCCGCTCGCAATCGGCAGATCAGCGGGTGACGCGTCCTTCTTCGACCATCAGACAGCGATCCTGCACGACTTTGATTCCTGCCTCGGCCAGTCGTTGCGCGGCCGCGTCGTTCCGGATGCCGAGCTGGAACCAGACGTACTTGGGCTTCGCCGCGAGGATGTCGTCGACGTGCGGCGGAATGTCGTCCGGACGGCGAAAGACATTCACCATGTCGAGCGGACGGCCGATCGCCGAGACCGTGCGAAACACCGGCTGTCCGAGGATCTCCGTCACGTCGGGAAAGTACGTCGGCACCGGAATGATCTCGTAGCCGGAACGCTGCATGTGCGCGGCGACGTAATGCGCGGGCTGCCCGGCGTGCGACTCCGGCTTGATGCCGAGAACCGCGATGGTCCTCGTATCGCGGAGCATGTCGATGATGCCGCCGGTGTCGTTGACCAGGTTCTGTTTCCAATCAGCCATGCGGAATACGTTAGCAGACGTTGTACCCTTGTCAGAACCTAATAAGTAAAGACGGAGAACCTACCGATGAAACGCCCCGTCGTCTTTTTGCTCGCAATTTTCCTCACCACCACGTTGCACGCTGCCGACACGCAGCGCTATCTCGTTGCGACGAAGCGGCCCTTCGCCGCTGGCGGGCTGAAGGCGTTTCAGGACAGCGTCGATACCTCCGTCGAGCTGCGGCGCGTGAATGGGTTCGAGACGTTCCGCGGCTTTGCCGCCGATCTCACCGCGGAAGAAGTTGCGGCGCTTCGGGCATCGAAAGAAGTTCGCTGGGTCGAGCCGGTCGTCGTACGCCGCGCGCTCGATCTCGCGCGCAACCTCATGGGCCAGACCACGCCGTACGGCTTCGACGCGCTGAGCGCGCGCCAGGCGGCGTTCGGCACCCGGAAAGCCACCATCAACGTCGCCGTCATCGATACTGGCATCGACTACAACCATCCCGAGCTGAAGGCGATCTACGCCGGCGGCTACAACATCCTCCGCAAGACCAGCGATCCGAAAGACGATCACGGCCACGGCACCCACGTTTCCGGCACGATCGCCGCGGCAGACAACGACATCGGCGTCATCGGGGTCTCGCGTGACGTGCGGCTCTGGGCCGTGAAGATGCTGGACGCGGGCGGCTCCGGGACGAGCGAAGGGATGATCGAGTCGATCGACTGGGTCGTCAAAAAGGCGAAGGAAACGGGCGGCCGCTGGGTCGTCAACATGTCGCTCGGAGCGCCCGAGGAGAGCGCGGGAGAGCGTGAAGCATTCGCGAAGGCGGAAGAAGCGGGACTGATCGTCGTTGCGGCGGCAGGCAACTCCTCGCTGCCTGGATTCCCCGCGCCGGTCGGATTTCCCGCCGCGTATCCCGGCGTCGTCGCCGTCGGTGCGATCGACAATCAGCACAGACTCGCCTCCTTTTCGAGCCAGGGGCCGGAAGTCGACTTTGCAGCGCCGGGCGTCGACATCCTCTCGACTGTTCCGGTCGGAACGAACTACCTCGCCTACGTTAAAGACGAGACGAGCGCCATCGAAGCATCGCCGCTGAACGGCTCGAAGCGCGGCACGCTCAACGCGCCGTGGGTTTTCTGCGGCGTCGGCAAACCGGAAGAGTTCCCGGCCGGCATGGCGGGCAAAATCGCGGTGGTCAAGCGCGGGGGCGACATCACGTTCGCGAACAAAACGCGCGCCGCGAAAACAGCGGGCGCGGCGGCGGTGATCGTCGTGAACACCGACGAATCGACGAATCCCTGGACGCTCTTCAGCGACGCGCAGGCGAGCTCCGAAAAGTGGCCGATCGTGGTCCGGCTCTCGCGCGCCGACGGTGAGAAACTGCTCGCCTCGACGCCAGGCGCGATCACGCTCGCGTACGACCTCGACGACTACGGCGAGTTGAGCGGCACATCGATGGCCGCGCCGCACGTCACCGCCGCGATCGCGCTGTTGTGGGGCCTTGCTCCCGATGCACGTCCGGAGGAGATCTACAGCGCGTTGTCGATGACGGCGTTCGACCTCGGCACGGCCGGTCCCGACGCGCAGTTCGGCGCCGGTGCGATCAATCTGTACATGGCGGCGCTTCGTCTCGCGCCCACCGCCTTTCCGGCGAGCCCGAGCACCGGCCGCGGCATCGGACGGCGCGGCGGACGAAAGTAACAGGAAATTTGTGATGCCCCGGCATCCTTCCTCTCCGTACAATAACTAACAGTCTGTCCAACGGTTCGTACACAGGAGGAAGAATGTCCCGACGGTTCTTGATCGTCCCCGCTCTAGTTGCGTTCGCTGCTGCCCCGCTCGCGAACGCTTCCGAGCAGTTCACGCAGCGCGTCACGGCGCGCGAATCGATCGCACGTTTCGCTCCCCGCATCGAACTGACTGCTCTCTTCGCCCGCATCGCCGACGGCGGTGCCGCGGTCGAAACATCCGACGGCGTCAGCGCGCCGATGCAGGTTTCGGAAGTGCTCGTCGCGCGCATCGGAACCGACGGCAAGCCGGTCATGGCCTGCGTCGACAACGAAGAAGCTGCCCGCCGTTTCCTCGACGCCCCGATCGAGCGCGCCGAACGCCGCAGAGCACAGGAGCAGTGACCTCGATGAAACGTACGCTCGTTCTCGCCCTCACCCTCGTCGCCTCGCTGAATGCATTCGGCAAGGGGAAGATCGTCATCGTGAACAAGGATCGTCCAGGCACCGGCTTCAACGATCCGACGCCTGCCGTTCCGGTGGGCGGCAACCCCGGCACCACGCTCGGCAGCCAGCGGCTGAATGTGTTCGAGTATGCGGCCGCGAAGTGGTCGGCCGTGCTCGACATCGACATCGACGTCGTCGCGCAGGCGACGTTCGCGCCGATCGGCACCTGCAGTGCGACCGAAGCGGTTCTCGGACAGGCCGGACCGGTGAACTGGCAGCGTGACTTCACGAGCGCCCCGCGCGCCGGCATCTGGTACCCGATCGCCCTCGCGAACCAGTTTGCGGGCCGCGACATCAACGGCGGCGCTGCAGAGATCAACGCGCAGTTCAACGGCGCGGTCGACACGGCGAGCTGCCTCGGCGATTCCGACTGGTACTACGGCTTCGACGGCGAGAACGGCAACGACGTCGATCTGTACCACGTCGTTCTGCACGAGCTCGCGCACGGCCTCGGCGTCTCCGGCGCCGTCCGTTCGCCCGCGTTCCGCGATGAGCGTCCGGCCATCACCGACGTGCATACGCTCGACCTCACCACCGGCCGCCGCTGGGACCAGATGTCGGAGGCGGAACGGAGCGTTTCGTACCTCAACACCTCGAACCTCGTGTGGGACGGCGACGTCGTTCGGCAGCATGCGAACTGGTATCTCCGTCCGGTGACGATGCTCTCGGTCAGCGAGCCGGCAGTCATCGCGCGGCAGTACGACATCGGCACCGCGGCGGGATTCGGCGCGCCGATCACGACCGCCACGATGTCGGGCAAAGTCGTTCGCGTTGCGGACGCGATGAATACCGACGGCCCGACGGCCACAGACGGCTGCACCGCGTTCACCAACGCGGGCGCGATCGCCGGAAACGTCGCGCTCGTCGATCGCGGCACGTGCACCTACGTCGTGAAAGCGCGCAACGCGCAGGCCGCCGGCGCCACTGGCCTCATCGTAGCCGACCACACCCGCACCACCTGCCAGCCGCCGTCGATGGGCGGCGAAGCGACCGACATCACGATTCCGGTCGTGACGATCGGTGCTAACGAAGGCGACCTGCTCAAAGCGCAGCTCACCGCCAACGTGAACGTGCAGGCCGCCCTGCGGACGGACGCGAATCAGCTCGCCGGCGCGTCGAAAGAGGGCTACGTCCGTCTCTATGCGCCGTGCACGGAAGAGCCGGGCTCGTCGACGCATCACTGGGACGTCGTCGCCACCCCGAACCTCCTCATGGAGCCGTTCATCAACAGCGATCTGAACGCCGGCGTCGACCTGACGCTCTGGCAGCTCCTCGACATCGGCTGGAAGATGCCGCCGCACAGCGGCCGCGGCGCCGGACGACGTTAAAAGTTTGCGGCGCCGGCCTCAACCGGCGCCGCAGCTGTGTTAAATAACGTTCGTCTCAAATCGCCACATCGCTGTCCAAGAGGGATTGATGAACCGGAAACTCGCCGCTTTGCTCGGAATGCTCCTCGCCCTGCCGCTCGCGGCAGACGAGACGCAGCGTTACCTCGTTTCGTTGCGCAAGGGCGCGACCCCGTCGCGGCTGCAGATCGCATCCGAGGCAACGGCCGCCCCGCAGCATCGTCGGCGTGACTTCGCGAACGTCGCCACGTTTGCCGCCAACCTCACCGCGGCCGAAGTTGCCGAACTGCAGCGCTCGGGCGACCTCATCGTCGAGCCGCTGCTCGCGCGCCAGGTGGACGAGCTCGAGAGCGGCACGCCGGCGTCGCTCGGCTTCATCGAAGAAACACCCGCCCCGCAAGAGATGCCGTGGGGCGTGGCCAGCATTCACGCTCCCGAAGTATGGGCTCACTCTCGCGGCGAGAACGTGAACGTCGTCGTGGTCGACACCGGCATCGACGTCAACCACCCCGACCTCAAAGACGCCTACCAGGGCGGCTTCAACGCCTTCGATCCGTCGAAGCTCCCGACCGACATGCATCGTCACGGAACGCACGTGGCCGGCATCGTGGCGGCCGCCGACAACAACATCGGGGTCGTCGGCGTTGCGCCGAAAGTGAAGCTCTGGGCGGTCAAAGTGCTGGACGACGAAGGCACCGGCACCAACGAGACCGTCGTCGCCGCCATCGACTGGACAATCGCCAAGGCCAAAGCATCCAGCGAACGCTGGGTGATCAACATGTCGCTCGGCTCCTCGGTCGGATCGGCCGCGGAAGAGAAAGCGATCGGCAAGGCCAATGAAGTCGGCATCATCGTGATCTCCTCGGCCGGCAACCGCGGCACCGACAGCATCCGCTTCCCGGCGAGCTACCGCGGCGTCATCGCGGTCGGCGCTGCCGAAAAGAGCGGCGTCCGCGCACAGTTCTCCAACTACGGCCACTACATGACCGTCATGGCGCCGGGCACCGAAGTGCGCTCGACGTTCATCAAAGGCATCAACATCTCTGCCGATGCGAAAACGGCGGCAGGACAGGTCCTTCCGGCGTGGAACGTCGGCGGCGCGCCGTGGGCTTCGGTGCGCGGAAAGATCTTCGACTGCGGCGTTGGCCAGCCCGAGCAGTTCCCGGCCGGCGTGCGTGGCAACATCGCGCTGATCCGGCGCGGCAAGTACCTGTTCCGCGAGATGGCGCGCAACGCGAAGGACGCCGGCGCGATCGCGCTCGTCATCGAAACTTACCCCGACCGCAATGGCCCCGATCCGGGCGGCTGGTCGTTCATCCCCGACCCGCCCGATCCGGCATGGGAAGGCTACGAATTTCCGCTCGCGATCGGCGTCACGCGCGCCACCGGCGACGCGCTCCTCGCCGAGCAGGGCGAGGTGACGGTCACGTATCGCACCGATCAGTACGGCGTCATGAACGGCACCTCGATGGCGGCGCCGCACGTCACCGGCACCGCGGCGCTGCTTCTCTCGCTCGCGCCGACGCTCGCGGTCGCGCAGGTCGAATACGTTCTGCGCAGCACCACGCGCGACGTCTACGCGCCGGGCTGGGATGACGATTCGTCGTGGGGCATCGTCGATGCGCTCGCAGCGGCCAGGTGGGTCGCGTACGAGAAGTTCGGCGTTCCGGCGCCGGTGCCCGCTCCGGCACCTCGCCGTCGCAGCGTCCGCTGACGCGCGTTTCGAGTGGGGCGGCATCCTGCCGCTCCACCTTTTTCTGCCGCCCCGGCTGCGCCGCCTTCTGCCGTACAATCCGCTCCCTCACGCGCGCCCCTTCGCGCGACTTTTTTGGAACGGAGACTCACCACGATGCGGATCGGCGTACCGACCGAAATCAAGAACAACGAATATCGAGTGGGCATGACGCCGGCCGGCGCCCGCGACCTTTCTTCCGACGGACACGAGGTGTTCGTGCAGCAAGGCGCCGGGAACGGCAGCGGTTTCGGCGACGCGGAGTACGAAGCGGCCGGAGCGAAGATCCTTCCCGATGCCGACGCCGTTTACGAAGCGGCCGACATGATCGTCAAGGTCAAGGAGCCG
>DASVUA010000952.1:0-1802 GCA_036387295.1 Thermoanaerobaculia bacterium
AAGCACGTCGGGACAAAATACGAGGGCGGCGAGCTGCCGTGGCTGTATCACCACTACGTCGGGCATGACAACAATCGCGACTGGTACATGCTGACGCAGCCGGAAACGCGTGCGATGTCCCGCGCGATCTATCACCAGTGGAATCCGCAGGTCTTCGTCGACGAGCATCAGATGGGCGACGAAGGGCCGCGCATGTTCATTCCGCCGTTTGCCGATCCGCTCGATCCGGACGTCCATCCGCTGATCTGGCGCGAAGCGAACATGATCGGCTCGAACATGGCGTTCCGGCTCGAGCAGGCGAACAAGAGCGGGCTCATTTACGGCTACTCGTTCGACGCCTACTGGATCGGCGGCACGCGCAATACAGGCTGGTGGAAGAACATCACCGGACTTCTGCTCGAAACGGCGTCGGCGCGGATCGCTTCGCCGGTCTACATCGAGCCGAGCGAATTGCGAGGCGGCTCGAAAGGGCTCATCGATTACAAGGCGACGATCAATCACCCGAATCCGTGGAAGGGCGGCTGGTGGCGGATGCGCGACATCATGGATTACGAGCGGATCGCGTCCGACGCGCTGCTGGAGCTCGCGGCGACGTACCGGCACGATCTCTTGCGCAACGTGGCGACGCGCTCGCGCGCGGCGATCGCGTTCGCACCGGCACGCGATGCGTACCGCATTCCGAAAGAGCAGCGTGACTGGCCGACGGCGCAACACCTCGCCTGGCTGATGCAGGAGCACAACGTCGAAGTGCGCCAGGCGGCAAATGGTGACTACTGGATTCCGCTCGCGCAGCCGTACTCGAAGTTCGTGCTCGAGATGATGGAGCCGCAGCGTTATCCGGAAGTGCGCCTGCAGGCGGGACGCGACATTCTGCGTCCGTATGACGTTGCGACGTGGACGCTCCCGCTGCAGATGGGCGTGCGCGTCGAGCGTGCGCCGATGCCGGAAGGAACGACGCGCGTCGCGGCCGAGATCAAGCCGGCCACGAAAGAAGTGATCGCGCGCGGCGAGAAGCTCGCGCGCAAGCCGCGGGTGGCGACGTACAAACCGTGGGCCGCGTCGATGGACGAGGGCTGGACGCGCTGGCTGCTCGATACCTACAACGTGCCGGTGAAAGGCGTCTCTCCGCAGGAAGTGCAGAAAGGGCTCGCCGGCTACGACGCGCTGATCCTCGCTGACATTCAGAAAGAGGTGATCGCGACCGGACGCCGGCGCGCGGAGGGGATGCGCTATTCCGAGGAGATGCCTGCCGAATACACCGGCGGCCTCGGCGCGCCAGGGGCCGAAACGCTGCGCAAATACGTCGAGGGCGGCGGGACGCTGATCGCGTTCGGCAAGTCGTGCGAGTACGTGATCGACGAGTTCAACATCCCGGTCCGCAATGCACTCGGGAGCGTCACCGCGGCCGAGTACTCGAATCCAGGCTCGCTCGTGCGGATGAACATCCGCGCCGATCATCCGGTGACGCAGGGGATGCCGGCGCAGACGGCCGCGTTCCTCGACGCGCCGATCGCGTTCGAAACGACCGCGCCCGCGACGGACATGCAGCGCTGGGTGCTGGCGTCATACCCCGAGGACGAGAAGGACATCCTCCTCTCCGGCTGGATCCAGGGCGCCGATCGCCTGACCCGCAAAGCGGCCGCGGTGGCGGTGACATACGGCAAAGGAAAGATCGTCCTGTTCGGGTTCCGCCCGCAACACCGCGGCCAGACGCATGCCACGTTTCCCCTGGTATTCAACGCATTGTGGTGGAGCGTCGCAGGGTCGTAATTGCAGTTGATCACCAGTGGAGCGGGGGGGGG
>DASVUA010000953.1:0-6781 GCA_036387295.1 Thermoanaerobaculia bacterium
TCGGCGGGCTGAAGCCCGCCGCTCCACCAAACGACGGTTGCACCGCGCCGGTTCATTCGCAGACGATGGCGCGCATGAATGCCTCCATCATCGCCGTCGGCTCAGAGATGCTCGGCCCGACGCGCGTCGACACGAACTCGCTCAAGATCACGGCCGCACTCGAGACCTTCGGCATCGCCGTCGTCCGTAAATCGATCGTCGGCGATCTGCTTTCAGATCTCGTGGCGGAGATTCGTTCGGCCTCCGGCCGGTCGGACATCGTCCTCATGACAGGCGGCCTCGGCCCGACCGAAGACGATCTCACGCGCGAAGCGCTGGTCGGGGCGCTCGGACTCGAAATGCGAGTCGAGCAGTCGATCATCGAGAAGCTCGAAGCGCGCTTTGCCGCGCGCGGCTGGACGATGCCGGAGGTCAATAAAAAGCAGGCGAACGTGTTCGTCGGGCAGACCACGCTGACGAACGAGCGCGGCACCGCGCCCGGCTTTCACATCGAGCACTCGGGAAAGCACGTCTGGGTCTTTCCCGGCGTGCCGCACGAGCTGGAGTGGATGATTGCGACGTATCTCGTGCCGTGGCTCGAACAGCAGAGCGGCGGACGCTCGCGGCATCGGCGCGTCGTGAAGATCGCCGGCATCACGGAGTCGGGTGTCGAAGAGAAGCTCGCGCCGTATTACGCGCGGCATCCCGGCGAGCTGGTGACGATTCTCGCGAGCTCCGGGCACATCGAGATTCACCTGCACGCCGACGGCAACGCTGCCGAGGCGAAGGCGTTCATCGCCTCGCGCGAACGGGAGCTGCACGAGATCTTCGGTGCGCGCATTTTCGGGTACGACGACGACACGCTCGAAAGCGCGGTCGGCGCGCTGCTGCGCGATCGCGGGCAAACGGTCTCCACCGCCGAGTCGTGCACCGGCGGCCTCCTCGGATCGCGCATCACGGATGTATCGGGCAGCTCGGCGTACTACATGGGCGGCGCGGTCTGCTACACCGCCGCCGCGAAAACCGCCATGGCGGGCGTCGATTCTTCGCTCATCGCGCAGCATGGCGAAGTCTCGGAAGAAGTGGCGATCGCACTCGCGCGCGGCATCCGCGAACGTTTCGCGACGACATACGGCGTCGGCGTCACCGGGATCGCAGGACCGACCGGCGGTACGCCCGACAAACCGGTCGGTACCGTGCACATCGCGGTGTCCGGTCCCAACGGCGAAACGCATCGGCGCATCCTCTGGCAGGGACCGCGGACGATCGTGAAGTGGTATTCGACGCAGCAGGCGCTCGATCTACTGCGGCGGGCGGTGTTGACGCACGCGCACGAGTAGCGCACATTGTGTGTATGAAGCGCACGAACGTCGTTCTGGATGAGGAGCTGCTGGAGCAGGCGCGGGTCGCGTCCGGCGAGCGGACGTACTCGGCCACGATCAATACCGCGCTCGAGGAGCTCGTGCGACGGAGCAACTTCGAACGGACCTTTTCGGCGGTCTCGGACCTCATCGCAAACGACGATTTCTTCCGGCCGGGGTATGTCGAAGAAATGTGGCCCGAGGTGGCCGCGGAGCTGAAGAAGAAACGCTCGGCGGACGTGAAGCGCGCCCCGCGCACGACGAAAAAGAAGGCGACGCGCCGTGTTCGTCGTTGATGCGAGTGTCTGGGTGCTTGCCGGCGGCCGGCGCGCCGACGTCGAGGAAATCGCCGGCAGCACATCGATATCGGTATGTCCGCCCATCGTGGAGGAGTTTCTTCGCGGCTCCGGCAGTCCCTCCCGATTTCGGCTTGCACAACAGATGTTTCGAAGCCTGACGATGCTCGATGCGCCGACGCCGCTCGAGCGATTCGAAGAAGCAGCACGGCTGTACATGATCTGCCGTGACGCCGGAGTCACTCCGCGCAAGGGTTACGACTGTCTCATCGCCGCGACGGCACTCGCGCACAACGCTGCCGTGCTTCACCGCGACAGCGATTTCGACGAAATGGCTCGCGTGCTGCCTCTGAAAGCAAAACGAATCTGACGACGCAGGCGCGCGCCGCCGCCGCTACCCGTTCCTGAGCCGCAGCACGTTCGTGATGACGTCGTTGTAGAGCACGACGATCATCAACGTGGCGAGCACGGCGAAGCCGGCCTGCTGGATGCGCTCTTTCACCTGCAGCGAGAGGTCGCGGCGCGCGATTCCTTCGACGAGCAGGATCATGATGTGGCCGCCGTCGAGGACCGGAATCGGAAGGAGGTTCATGACGCCGAGCTGCAGCGAGATCATGGCCATCAACGCGACGGTCGGGAGCCATCCTTCGCGCAGCATTGCGCCCGAGATTCGCGCGATGTTGATCGGGCCGCTCAGCTCTTTCACGCTCCCTTCGGGGCGGAAGAGACGGCCGAGCGCGGCCATCGACATCTTCAGCATCTTCCAGTTGTAGTCGGCGCTGTACTTGAGGGCGGGGATGAAGCCGAGCTTGAGCAGGCGTGACGGCGCGACGATGCCGCGCGAGACGCGCAGATCTTCGTCCGCCCCGGTGCTCGGCGGCACGGTGAGCTGCAGCGTCTGGGCGCCGCGCTGAACCTGCAGCGCGAGCGGTTTCGCCAGCGACTCCTGCGATGCCTGACCGTACGCTTCGAGCGTGGCCGCCGGCTTTCCGTTCACGCTGACGATCCGATCGCCCGCGCGGAGACCGGCCGTAGCGGCGGGGGTGCCGGGGAGGACGTCGCCGATCACCGGTGCGGTGCCGAATTCGAGGCCGGCGCGGCCGACCGGGCCGTATTCGCCTTCTTCGCGATCGGGGGTGAGGGTCGTGCTGCGCTTCACGCCGCCGCGGTCGTAGACGATGTTCAGCGGCGTGCCGGAGTTCATCGAGACGATCATCCGCACATCGTTGAAGTCGTCGACCGGCTCGCCTTTGATGCTGACCAGGCGATCGCCCGCCTGGAGCCCTGCTTTCGCACCTGCTTTGTTCGCGAGCACGTTGCTGATCACCGGTTCGGTGATGCGCTGCTGCACGCCGACCATCACGATCGCGGCCATGAACGACAGCGCGATCAGGATGTTCATGAACGGGCCGGCGAAGAGGATCAGGAACCGCTGCCATTTCGGTTTCGAGAGGAACTCGTCTTCACTGCCTGCGACGTTTTCTTCCGGAGTATCTCCCGCCATCCGGACGTAGCCGCCGAGGGGGATGAGAGAAACGCGGTAGTCGGTATCGCGATGGCGGAAGCCGAACAGGCGCTTGCCGAAGCCGAACGAGAAGACGAGCACGCGCACCTTGAAGAACTTGGCCACGAAGAAATGGCCGGACTCGTGCGCGAAGATGAGGAATCCCAGGACGATGACGAAGGCGAGCAGGTTGGTGGCGATATCGTTCATTGAGATCTCAGCGCCTGACTGCAACATCAATTCCGCGCGCCTCGTTCCGAGCCCAGGCGTCCCAGCTCAGGGCGTCATCGACTGATCCGATTGCGCTGACGTTTCCGGCGTGCCTGTCGAGGACGCGACGCACAATGTCTACGATCCCGACGAACGGAAGTTCTCCGGCCAGGAAGCGCTCGACCGCGATCTCGTTCGCGGCGTTGAGCACGGCCGGCATCGAGCCGCCCGCACGCGACGAGGCGTACGCGAGCTCGACCGCGGGAAACCGGTGCGGATCGACGGTCAGGAAGTCGAGCGTGCGCATCTTCGCCAGATCGAGCCGCGCGAAGGGGGCGGCGACGCGATCGGGATAGAGCAGCGCGTACTGAATCGGGAACTTCATGTCGGTCGTCGAGAGCTGCGCGATGATCGAGCCGTCGACGTACTCGACCATCGAATGGACGATCGACTGCGGATGGATGACGATGTCGATTCTGTCGACGTGAACGTCGAACAGGTGATGCGCTTCGATGACTTCAAGACCTTTGTTCATCATGGTCGCGGAGTCGATCGAGATCTTGTTCCCCATGCGCCACGTGGGGTGGGCGAGCGCGGCTTCGATGGAGATGTCGTTGAACGTGGCGAGATCGCGATTCAGAAACGGGCCGCCCGAGGCGGTGAGGATGATCCGCTCGATCTCGGAATGGAGGCCGCAGCGAAGCGCCTGATGCACCGCGTTGTGCTCCGAATCGACCGGCAGAATCTCGCCGCCGAATGCGCGCGCCGCGCGCGTCATGACGTCGCCGGCGGCGACCAGCACTTCCTTGTTCGCGATGCAGACCCGCTTGCCGCCGCGCAGCGCTTCGTAGACCGGCGCAATGCCGGCCGCGCCGACGATCGCCGCGATCACCGCGTCGGCCGCCGGCATGGCGGCGACGGCGCACGCTCCTTCGATGCCGGGGATGATCTCGACGCCGTACGAGACGAGCGCGCGCAGGCGTTCCGCGTCTTCGAGGCTGCGCACCGAGACGAGCTCGGGGCGATACCGCTCGATCTGCTCGGCGAGGAGCTCGACGTTCGCGCCGGCGGCCAGGCCGACCACGCGCAGACGTTCGGGAAATGCATCGACGACCGCGAGCGTGCTGCGGCCGACACTGCCGGTACTGCCGAGGATGGAAATCGATTTCATGGCGTCGGTTCTCGCCGGCACGCGCATCGCCGTCAACTGCTCATGATGTTCAGCGAGCGGAATCCGTGCACGATGAGAGTCCAGTAGCAATAGAGGATGGGGGCAGTGAAGAGGATGGAGTCGAAGCGATCGAGGAATCCGCCGTGCCCCGGCAACAGCGTCCCCGAGTCCTTCACTTCCGCCGAGCGTTTCCACATCGATTCCGCGAGATCGCCGATGACACCGGTGATCGAGAGGATCACGCCGGCGATGACGGCGTGATGCAGCGGGAAGCGCTCGAAGAACGTGAAGTGAATCACGACCGCCGCGATGATCGACGCCGCGACGCCGCCGAGCAGTCCTTCGATGGTTTTCTTCGGGCTGATGCGCGGCGAGAGCTTGTGCTTGCCGAATGTTTTACCGACGTAATACGCGCCGGAATCGCCCATCCAGACGACGAGCAGCAGGAAGAAGACGAGTTTCGAGCCGTCGGGAAAATCGTTGCGCAGGCGGATCAGCGAGCCGCTCAGCATGCCGACGTACGTCGTCCCGAGGACGGCGATCGCGCTCGACGGGAGCGAGTCTTCGAGCGGTTTTTTGCCGACCACGTACGAGGCCGGAATGAGCAGCAGCGCGGCGAACATCCCGAGCTCCACGGAGAGCCCTTCGAGGATGAACGCGGCCATGATGATGAGCATGATGGCGATGCAGAGCGGGATCGGCATCGCGTAGCCCTTGTGCCGTCCGAGGTCGAGGAACTCGTACATCGCCAGCACGGCCACGATCGCAATCGCGGCGTCGAAAACATACTCGTGTCCCCAGCCGATGATCCAGACGATGGCCGGCA
This sequence comes from Thermoanaerobaculia bacterium, assembly GCA_036387295.1. Taxonomy (GTDB): domain Bacteria; phylum Acidobacteriota; class Thermoanaerobaculia; order Gp7-AA8; family Gp7-AA8; genus QHVT01. The sequence continues at coordinate 5,348 of DASVUA010000953.1, forward strand.
GGGCGACGAGGGCGGTGATTTCGCGGGCAAAGCGCATTCGTTATGAGGATGCGGCGTCGTCGGCTTCGACGAACATCTCCGCATCGGGCGGTTCCACGCCGCCGTAACGCCGCTCGCGTGCCTGAAAGTCGATGATCGCTTCGAGCAGATGGCGGCGCCGGAAATCGGGCCAGAGCACTTTCGTCACGTGGATCTCGGCGTAGGCGATCTGCCAGAGAAGAAAGTTCGAAACGCGCAGCTCGCCGCTCGTGCGGATGAGGAGATCGGGATCGTCGACATTCGCGGTGTAGAGATGATCGGCGAAGAACGCCTCGTCGATCACCGCGTCGGTCATTTCTTTCTCGCGCAGCGTCGCCATGATCCGGTTGCAGGTGTCGACGATCTCGGCGCGGCCGCCGTAATTGAGGGCGATCTGAAAAAGGAGGCCGGTGTTCTCGGCCGTTTTCTCCTGCGCGTACCGGAGCTCGCGCTGCACGCTCGGATCGAGCCCGTCGACGCGGCCGATGGGAACGAAACGGATGTTGTTCTCCATCAGCGTCTGCAGCTCTTTGCGGAGGTACTCCTTGAGCAGCATCATCAGCGTCGCGATCTCGTAGCGGGGGCGCTTCCAGTTTTCGACCGAGAAGGCGTAGAGCGTGATGACGCCGAGCTCGAGGCGCGCGGCGCTTTCGACCGTCTCGCGCACCGAAGCGATGCCGGAACGGTGACCCTCGACGCGCGGCAAGTTGCGCGCCCGCGCCCAGCGGCCGTTGCCGTCCATGATGACGGCGATGTGCCGTGGCATGCGCGTGAGATCGATCTTCTCGAGGAGGGTCTCCTCGATCGAGCCGGGCTCGGCAAGCTTGCGGACGTCGATCATCAGAGGGGGGATGTTAGCGCTTCGCGATCAACGCGGGAAGTTCCATTTGGAGACCGGCCGCGCGATCAGTAGCGGATGTCGCGCAAAAGCAGCCCTTTTGCAGGCGCGGTCCAGCGCGCTTCCGCGAACAGCGCGTCGTGCGCGAGCCTGCCGCGGCCGACCTCGATCAGCGAGCCGGCGATGCGCCGCACCATGTAGCGGAGGAAGCCGTCGGCGCTCACCGTGATGAGGACGCGTTCCTCTTCGCGCCGCACCTCAATGGCCGAGATCGTCCGGACGGTCGACTGCACTTCCGGCTCCGCGACGGTGAAGACTTTGAAGTCGTGCGTTCCGGCGAGTGCCTGCGCGACCGTGTGCATGTGCTTTTCGTCGAGCCGCTGCGCGACGTGCGCGTGAGTCTCGGCGGCGAAGACGTCGGCCACTTCCGCGTTCCAGATGCGGTACTCGTACGTTTTCGTTTTCGCGGAGAAGCGCGCGTGAAACTCCTCAGTCGCTTCTTCCGCGTGCGTGATGCGGACGTCGGGCGGGAGGATCTGGTTGAGGCCGAGGATGACTCCGCGCGCGGGGATCGAGAA
>DASVUA010000954.1:0-4517 GCA_036387295.1 Thermoanaerobaculia bacterium
TGCCGCTCACCCTCGTGCTCGCGCTGCCGCGTCCGAAAGTGCTCAACCGCGTCATTGCCGGCGCCACGTCGATGGGAGTCGCCCGCATCGTGCTGATCAATTCGTGGCGCGTCGAAAAGAGCTACTGGAAATCGCCGCGTCTGTCGGAGGAGAACCTCGAGCTGCAGCGTGTTCTCGGGCTGGAACAGGCGCGCGACACCGTCTTCCCTCCGCTCGAGTTGCATCGCTTCTTTCGCGCGTTCGTCGAAGACGAGCTCCCGTCGATTGCGCGCGGCACGCGGCGGCTGGTTGCGCATCCGAACGCGAGCGGCGAATGCCCGCGCGATGTGCGGCAGCCGGTGACGCTCGTCATCGGACCGGAAGGCGGCTTCATCGAGCAGGAGATCGCGTCGCTGGAGAGCGCGGGGTTCGAGCCGGTCTCGCTCGGCGCGCGCATTCTCCGCGTCGAGACGGCGGTCGCCGCCGTCATCGCGCGGCTCTTCTGATACCATCGCCGGCGCCCCATGCAGCGCAATCAGGTCCTCTTTCTCCTCAAATTCTTCGCCGTGCTGATCGCCGCGTATCTGCTCATCGCGTGGGGACCGGTGAACGACGGCGTGATCGTGCCGTTCACCAAGGCCATCGCCCGCGGCTCGGGCGTTCTGCTGAATGCAATCGGGCAGGGGGTGACGGTCAACGGCACCACCGTCACGTCGCCGCGGTTCGGCGTCAACATCAACAACGGCTGCAACGGCGTCGAAGCGATGCTGATCCTGCTGGCGTCGATCGTCGCCTTTCCAGCCAGCATGAAAGCGCGTGCGGCGGGCCTCCTCCTCGGCGCGCTGGCGGTGCAGCTGCTGAACGCCATCCGCATCGTCACGCTCTACCTCCTCGGCGCGTATCAGCCGCGGCTCTTCGACATCTTCCACACCGCCGTCTGGCAGATCGTCATCATCATGGCGGCGATCGGCTTCTTCCTCCTCTGGAGCGCACGCGTTGCCCCCAATCGACTGGCGACTCGCGCTTAGGGCATTCGCCGGCTTCGTCGCCGGCGTCGTGTTGTGGGTGTTGCTGTCACCCGTTTACGACCGCGCCGTCGCGGCGGGGGCGGAATCGCTCATGCGTTCGTTCGAGAAACCGAAGGTCACGCGACTGCGCCTTGCGGCCGACAATTTCACCACCGTCGATCGCGAGGACTTTGACCCCCGCTCGAAGCGGCCCGCGATCTCGATTCGCGATCTCACCTTCAACATCGTGCTGCTCATCGCCCTCTTTGCCGCCTTGCCGCGTCCGTTCTCCGACCGCAACATCGGCGGATTTCTGGTCGCGTCAGTGATTCTCGGCTTCACGCACGTCTTCGGCGTCATCACCGAAGTGATGTCGATCTACGTGGCAAAGCTCGGCTTGTGGAGCACGGTCAATTACGGCGAGTTCGATCGCAATCTGTGGGGCGTGCTGAATCACTTCTACCGCCTCGTACTGATGTACGCCATCGCGTTCGCGCTCTGGTGGATCTTCCGCGACGCGAGCATCAAGCCGGCAGCGGCGAAGGCGAAGAACAAAAGGCGCCGCTGATGAACCTCCGCCGCGCAACCGGCGCAGACGCGAGCTGGATCAACGCTGCCTACGCCGGCGTCCACTTTCTGCCGTCCGATCTCGCGCGCGAGCTGGTGATCGTGGCGGAGCTCGATGGTGAGCGTGCCGGCATCGGGCGGCTCGTACCGGCGGGGGAGCATGCGTACGAGCTCGGCGGAATGCTCGTCTTCAGCGCGTTTCGCGGCCGCGGTGTCGCGCGGGCGATCATCGACGAGCTGCTGCGCAGCGCCGGGGATGCCGAGGTGTACTGCATCCCGTTCGCAGACCTCGAAGCGATCTACGCCAAAGCCGGATTCGTGCGCCGCGAGCGCGACGCGTCGTTGCCGGCGCACGTCATCGAAAAGCTCGACTGGTGCGCACGCGAAATCGATCGTCCGGTGATCCTGATGCAGTCGCGCCGGTGAATGGCGCGCGACGCACCGCTCACCAGCGAAAGTAGGCCGGGTGACCTTCCTTGACCGCCACGAACGTGCCGCGGCACGTCGCCGTCACCTTGCCGTTCGCTTCGAGCGTCGCGTCGACGACGGCGCGATCGTCGCTCGATTCGACGACATGCGCGCGCAGATGCAGCGTCGTTCCCATCGGCGTCGGGCGTTTGAGCGTCACGTGAAAATCGGCCGTCACGGTCGGCGGCAATTCGTCGGCCGCGCGCCGTTTCATGAGGTGATGCGCGGCCGTCCAGTTGCTGTGGCAGTCGAGTAGAGAACCGATGATGCCGCCGTTGACCATCCCTTCGAACGCGAGATGGTGCGGCTCCGGCGTCCAGTCGCAAACCAGTTCGTCTCCCGCTTCGAAACTGCGGATGCGCAGCCCTTTGTCATTCGACGGACCGCAGCCGTAGCAGCGATTGTTCGGCGCATAGGTTTCCTGCAGGCTCTTCATGCCGGCGCATCGTACTCAATGTCGCGTGGATGCGACGGCACTCCGCACATCGCCATGATCTCGGGGAAGAACGCGGCGAAATGCGCTTCGAGCTCGTCTCGCGAATCGACCAGGTGCCGCGTTGCGCTCTCGAGCCGCGGACGCGGTTTGCGCGAGAAGCGGAACGAGATGTTCCGCAGCGCGTCGTGCATCGCGGCGACGTCGCGATACGACTGCAGCCAGCGATCGTCGCGAATGCGCGGGTAGAGCACGCGCAGCATTCCGGGGAGCGACTGCGCGTGCGGATCGATCGCCCCGAACGCGCGCGCCAGAAACGTCTCCAGCGGCTCGCCCGCGTAACGGTCGAAGCTGCAGGCGAGGAAGTGATCGAGAAACATGTCGGTGATGACGCGTGCGTAATGGCCGTGCTCCGGCGTCAGCACGCGCCGGAACGCCGCGACGGCGGGATGCGAATCGGTGAATGCGTCGACGGCGCGATGCTGCTCGATCCCCGCCCGGACCGCCGGTGGAAAGCGCGCGCCGAGAGGACCTTTCACGAAATCGCCCGAGAGATTTCCGGCGAGCGACTGCGGCGTCTGGCGGGCGAGAAAAAGATGAGCGAGATGGTTCATGCCGCGCTTTGTGCCGGCACGGTAACACCGGCACAAATGATCTTGCGTTCCTGTCGCGTTTGCCTCAACGTGGCTCCACGTCCTTCGGTCCAGGAAAGACGAAAACAATTCAGGAGCCCCGGTTTGCCACCGTCCTACGCTCGGTTCGCCGTCGCAGTGGTGTTCGTGGTGTACGCAGTGAGCGCTCGCGCAGACGTGATTTCCACGCACTGCCGCGAACGCGAAGTGTCTCTCGACGAGACTCACTCGGTCGCGCGGCTGGAGCGCTGCGGCGACGAATCGGCCGGAGCTCTGCTCTGGCATCTCGACCGGATCGATCAAGTCGGACCGATGCTCGACGGCTGGGCCGATCGCGGCAACGGCGGCGCCGGCAGCGTCATCTACGTGATGGATACCGGCGTGCTCGCGTCGCACACCGAGTTCGCGGCGTCGAACGGCACGCGCGTCATCGCCGGCTACGACGCGACCGGCTCGGTCACCATCGGCCGCTCGGGTTGCGAGAGCGACAACAAAGCGACGGCGCCGTGTTACCAGCACATCGACGAGCTCGCGGCGTCGTCGCACGGAACGGGCGTCGCGTCAGTCGCCGCGGGCCGCAACGTCGGCGTAGCGCCGCGGGCGATGGTGGTGAGCATCCGCGTGATGAACGAGCGCGGCCTCGCCACGACGCGCACCTATCTGGAAGGGCTGGACGCGATCGTGCGTCATGCCTGGAATCCCGCCTCACCGAACGTCCGCACCGCGATCGTGAACATCAGCGGCTGGGTGCTCGAGCGGCTCACAGGTAGCGGCGGCGCGAACGTCGTTTCGTATGCCGCGGTCGAGCAGAAGATGCGCGACATGATCGACGGCGTCGATGCCGAGGGACGCCCCGACCGCGACGGCAAGCGGTTCCTCTTCGTCGTCGCCGCGAACAACACCGACGGCGGTTGCGGCCCGGCCGGCTATGTAGACCGCTTTCCTGCAACAGTGGGACAGAAGCTCGCTGGAATGATCACGGTCGGCGGCATGACGGCGAGCAACACGAACTGGAACGGCACCTGCCGCGGCGGCGTCGAAGTGCTCGCGCCGGCGCAGTCGATTTTCAGCGCCACGATCACCGCCGACGACGAATACCGCGGCCGGCGCCCGAATCTCCGCTCCGGAACCTCATTCGCGGCGCCGATCATCTCCGGCATCGCCGCGCGCCTCCTTGCCGATCGTCCCGACCTCACGCCGCAGCAGCTCGAAGCATGGATCACCGCCACCCCGTCGCGCGTCGACGACGCCAGCGCCCAACTCGCCGACGGCCGCGTCGCCTACGCGCGCCCAATCACCCCCGCCGCCTCCATCACCGCCCGCGCCACGCTCGCGCCGTAGATCAGGAGAAAGGTGGAGCGGCGGGCTCTTAGCCCGCCGAGGAATCAAACAATGCATGCGGCGCCGCAGTACCCCTCGCGCAGGCTTTTC
>DASVUA010000955.1:0-4644 GCA_036387295.1 Thermoanaerobaculia bacterium
CAGATGATCGTCGAACGAGCGTTCGCCGAGATCAAAGAGACGCTCGGCTTTCGAAAGTGGTCGGTGCGCGGACTCAGAAACGTGAAAGATCAGTGGTTGATGATCTGCACGGCGTTCAACCTGCGGCGGATCCTCGCCGCAGCAACGGCGTGAAACGCCGAGTCGCGCGCGCAGCGTTCGAAATGGTTCGGGATCACGCGCCTTGCGACAAGTCACTCATACGCGACTATCCGCGCTCGCCAGTTTTGAGACCGTCTGCGCTAGTCGCCGCTCTTCCTGCGGAGGCGCCAGCCTCCGCGATCGGATCGACATCTAACGCGTGTTGCCGCTCCACCAAACGAATGCGCGCCACGCGTGTCATCGCAGCAATTCGGACGCTGGTTCAGTATGGCGTGCGCCCACGGTAGCCCGCCGCTCCACCGCAAGGCAACGCGATGCGCCGTCACCGCAGCAACTCGTACAGCGCTTCCAGTCGTTCGCGGGCTTTGTCGATGTTGAAGCGGGTTTGCATCTGGCGGATGGCGCCGGCGCTCAGTGCTTCGTAGTCGGACGGCTGGGCTTCGACGGAGGCGTGCAGGCGGGTGTACATCGTTTCGGCGATGCGTTCGATGGCCTGTTCGTATGCTTCCACGTAGCCCGGCTCTTTCGTGCGATAGAGCCACTTCCATTTGCCGACCTGCTCGTCGTTTTCGAAGGGAAGGAGGTAGCCGTTCACGCCGTCTTCCACGATCTCCGGCTGGGCGCAGGTGTTGGTGGCGAGCACCGGGGTGGCGTGTGCGAGTGCTTCGACGGGGGCGAAGCCGAAGGTGTCCTGAAACGTGGGAAAGATGAAAAAGTCCGCTTCGTCCATCAGCCGCAGCACCTCGGCGTTGGGGAGGAGGCGATGGTGCGTGACGCCTTCGGTCGTGCCGAGCTTCGCGGTCTCGCGCTCCATCAACTCGCGCGAGGGGGGACCGAAGTAATCGTGCTGGTCGTAGCGGAGCGACGTGACGATCGTCGTCTCCACCGGAACTCCCGCCTTGCGCAAACGCTCGTGCGCGCGAATCAACGCCGGTCCGCCTTTGAGCAGAAAGTGATGCGCGACGAACAGCAGTTTCAGTTTGCCGCTCCGCGTCTTCGGCGTCGTGCGCCGCAGGCGCATGGCGGGGTAGATGAGGTGCATCTTCGCTTCGAGCGCCGCGCGTTCGGCGAAATCGCGGTTCTGCCAGCGGAACTGGCGCAATCCGAACTCCGAGATCGCGATGAGAGCGCGGCACTTTGGATCGAGCAGCCGCTGCTGCAGATACCGCTCGAGCCAGCCGATGTAACGGTCCTCGGGGACGCGCGGCAGGTAGTCCTCGAACGTGATGATGTACGGCGAGCGCCCGAGCAACGGCACCGCGTTGATCGTGTGCAGCGCGTCGTAATCGGGCTCGGGATAGAAGCCGAATGCATCCGCGCAATCGAAGAAGCGCCGCAAAGGCGTGAGCGGCCGTTTGACGAACACCGCGTTGCGCTGCCCGAGGTCGATGAGAAACGGAACGGGGTAACTGCGCGCGGTGCGAATGCGGAGCGGTTCGTTGTTCGCGCGCGTCATGGCGGCCGCGGGTGCGATTCGTGTGCCGGGGCGGGTGAGTCGGGAGTTGTCAGTAAGGCGTTGTCAGTTACCCGTTGCCCGTTGCCCGGGCGGTGTGGCCTGGGCGACACGTGCAGGAACTATTGCGCGTGAGGGGCTGTCGCTGTCGAGGTGGTTACCGCGCGACCTAAACGCCCGGGCAACGGGCAACGAGCAACGGGCAACTCGAATCCAGTCACGCCCCCGCCGGACGCGACGACCAGGCCGTCGTTTTGTGGCGGCGGAGCATGGTCAGGATTCCGAAGAAGGCGGCGGCGTTCACGAAGCAGAAGTAGTACGGCACGGTGAAGAAGCGCGAGCGGCCGATGGCTCGGTCGCGTACGAACGCGCCGACGAGCGCGAGGCCGTAGATCAAGAGTTGTCCGGCCAGCGCGATCATGTAGACCGGATGCGTCCGGGCGAGAAACAGATTCGCGATGAAGAGCGGAATCAGAAAGTAGGCGATGAAATGGCGAATCAGTTTGTGCGAGAGCAGCTCGACTGAATAGAACCCCGAGGTCACGAGCGGTGCGCCGAGCTTCAGGAGCGCCGAAACACTGTGATTCGTGATGCGGATCTTCCGGCGGAACTCTTCGGACGCACGGACGACCGCTTTTTCGTACGCCGTCGCTTTCGGTTCGTAAAGCAGCCGATAGCCTTGCGTCACGACGCGCATCGAGATGGCCATGTCGTCGGACTGCGCGGGATCGGTGATCGGCGTGTAGAGCGAGCGGCGGATCGCGTAGAGCAGACCGTCGGCCGCGAAGACGCTGCCGATGCGGCTCTCACGGACCTTCTGCCACTTGTCCCAGCGCGCGTACATCCCTTCGCCTTCGCCCGTAGCATCGCCTTCGCGCACGACGCTCGTGTTCCGCGCGCCGCAGACGCCGCCGACCTGCGGGTCCGCGAACTTGCGCGCCATCTCGCGCAACGTGTGGTGATCGAGCAGAAAGTCGGCGTCGGTGAAGACGAGCACTTCGCCGCGGCTGAGGCGTGCGCCTTCATTGAGCGCTTCCATCTTGCCGGGCTGCGGCAGCGCGATGAGCTGCACGCGCGGATCGGTGAATCCGCGCACGATGTCGTTCGTCTTGTCGACCGATCCGTTCGACATCACGAGCACTTCGATCTTGTCGGCGGGGTAATCGAGGCTGAGCGTGTTCTCGATCTTCGCGGCGATGTTCCGCTCTTCGTTGTACGCCGGCACGATGAACGTGACGAACGGCGTGACGTCCGCCTCCGCCACCGGCTTCGAGCGGAACCTGCTCACGACCCACAGCAGCGCGGGATATCCGAAGTAGATGTAGACGCAGACGGCGAGGCAGACCCAGAACACGATAGCCGCTACGATCAAACCATCACCTCGGATTCCAAACGCGATACGAGTTGCGCGACGCAATCCTGAATCGTGAATTCGGCGCGCACTTTCTGTTGTCCGCGCACGCCCATCTCTTTTGCGCGCTGCGGATCGGCGAGCAGCGTGCGCATCGCGTTCGCGAGCTCTTCGGCATCGCCCGGTTTCACGAGCAGACCGTTGACGCCATGTTCGACCAGCTCCGGGATGCCGGAGATGGCCGTGCTGACCACCGCGCGGCCGCTGGCCATCGCTTCCATCAGCGCAACCGGAATCCCTTCCATCTGCCCGTCGCTGGCGATGATGCTGGGGAGGACGAAGAGCGTCGACTCGGCCATCATGCGCGCCACTTCATCCTGCGGACGCGGCCCGGCGAGGTTCAGGACGTCGCCGACGTTGCGCTCGCGAATCATCTGTTCGAGCTCTTCTTTCATCGGGCCGTGGCCGACCACGTCGCAGTGAAACTTCACTCCCTGATCGCGCAGGATGCGGCAGGCGTCGATCAGCACAGGAAGGCCTTTGTACGGACGATGTGCCGCGACGCAGAGGATCTTCGGAGTGGCGGCCGGCGCAGCCGAAGCGATCGGCACCAGGCGCCGCGCGCGGTCTTCGTACGTCGACGGCTCGATACCGACGTGCACGACGATGATCTTTCCGCCGCGCGTCTCGTTCGGATACAGCCGCTCGAGGAAGCGCTTGTTGAAATCGGAGATCGACCGGACGAAACGCGTCTCGCGCAGCTTCCAGCGCAGCAGGCTGCGATCGACCTGAATGTCGTGCGCATGCACCGTGAAGCTGAACGTGATGTTCGACAGCGCCGCGATGATGAGCGCCATCGTGGCGGGATGCGTGGCGTAGTGGGCGTGGATGTGTTTCAGCCCCTCGCGCTGCAGCTCCTGCGCGAGAAAGACGGACTTGGGGAAAATCGCGACTGTCCGGACGAGCGTGGCAGGACGGAGGATCGTGCCGGCCACGAGGCGCGCGAGCAGCGAGAGGTACGTGAACGGCCGCCGCAAGAGCGTGCGCACGTTCGCGGCGACGATCGCTCCCGAGATGTAGGTCGTGTAGAGCGCACGCGCGGTCCAGGGCTTCGCTTCTTCGTGGATGACGGGCGGATTCTCGCGGAGCATCGGCACGAGCCGCACCGGCTGCGCCTGCCGCTCCATTTCGATCATCTCGCGCAGGATGAACGTCTCGGTCACCGTAGGAAACCGCGACATCAACACCGCAACCGCGCGGCGCGTCTGTGGAAGGGGAGCCGTTGCCGAGCTCACTCCGCCATACTCCGGCGGATGATCCGGCGCAGCGTGGCGTGGGTGCGGCGATCGTAGCCGCCGTGCGCCAGCATGTGCAGCGCCTTGGTGATCGTGAAGAGGCGGAGCGCGTCGCGATCGAGCTCCTCGTACTTGGTCCCGTAGCCGTCGAGGAACGCATCGCGCAGTTTCGCGATGCGGCGGCGGCCGAGCATCGAGTCGAAGCGCACCTCGAGATCGAGCAGGAACTGCGCGATGTCTTCGAGCGGGAGGCCTTCGCGGAACGCGCCGAAGCTCGTCACGTCGACACGTCCGACGCCGATGAAGATGTTGTCGACACGATAGTCGCCGTGCTGGCCGACGGCCGCGACCGGGTTCTCGCTGATGCGTCCCTCGAGCTCGTGGATGACCTCTTCGATGTCGCCGTGCGAGCGGGCCAGGCTGCG
>DASVUA010000956.1:0-1551 GCA_036387295.1 Thermoanaerobaculia bacterium
CGTCGCCGCCGCCGACCGAGAACGGCGGTGCGTCGAATGCGCCCGGGGTCAGGTCGCGCATCGCGGTGCCGCCCGAGGTGACCGGCACGAACACGACGTGCGCGCGCGTCGCCGGCTGCCAGGCGTTCCAGTGGCGGAAAAGCAGCGAATCGATGACGCGCGCTTTCGTCGGAGCGTTCGTGGCGGCGGTGTCTTTCTGTTCGGTGCACTGCGGATCGACGCCGCACTCCGGATGCACGTCGGAAACGAGCACGATGCCGGAGCCGTTCGGAACCCACTTCACGGCCGAGGCGCCGTTCGCGAGCGACGTCAGCTTGCGCGACGTTCGGGAGGCGAGGTCGTAGAGATAAACCTGCTTCGCCCCCCCTTCACGATTCGAGGTGTAGGCGATCGTTTTTCCATCCGGCGACCACGACGGACCTTCGTCCTGTTTGGCGCCGTCGGTGAGCTGGCGCGGTGCCGCGGAGCCGTCGGCGGGGATGAGGAAAACCGCGCTGCGGCGGACGTTCGCGCCGAGGTCGATGGAGGAGGCGTCGTAGGCGATCCACTTGCCGTCGGGCGAGACCTGCGGCGCGCCGATGCGCTTCATCGCCGCGAGATCTTCGAAGGTCATGGTGCGCTGCGCGGTGGCGGTCAGCGCAAAGAGCAGAACGAACAGCAATCTCTTCATTGGATGTACCCCAGCGATTTCAGATTTTCGTAGTACTCGTCGTTCAACTGCTGTGCGGGGGCGCTCGATTCGCGCGGCCCGTACGTCGCGATGCGGTTTGCGGCACCCGCGCCAGGCATCTCGGCCGAAGCGGGAAATCCGAGCGTGGTGAGCAGCGCCGGAGCGAGATCCCAGGCGGTGTGTGGCTGCAGTGCGAGGGACGACGCGACGACAGCCGAGCCGCTCTGCCCTTCTCCCGGCATTCCGACCACGATCACTTCGTACCCGCGCGCCCGCACCAGCGCGACGAGGTTCGCGAGCCCTTCGAGCGCGCGGAGCGACGGCGCGAGCTGCGCGGCACGGCTGGTGTGCATCCGGTTGAGGATCACGTCGAGCGCGGGGAGATAGACGGTCGAAAAGCGGGGCGTGTGGCGGTCGAGCTCTTCGAGAAAGCGGGTCGTCGCGAGCGCATCGACACGCAGCGGATCGCCCTGCGCGGCCGCGAAAATGGCTTCCGGTCCGACCGTGTGCAGCCCCGCTTCTTCGGTCGAGCTGGCGGTGGCCCACCAGTTCACCGCCACGCTCGTGACGCCGCGCTCGGCGAAAAGCTCCCAGATGTAATCGCGGCGGCGGACGGTGGGCGGAAGCGGCTCGCGTCGTGCGATGCGCAGCAGCGGCGCGAGCTCCATCAGCACGAAATCGGCGCTGGAGACGCGTTGCAGCACGTGCCTGCCGCCGCTGAACCGCACTCCCTCCAGCGCGCGCACGCCGTGCTGCTCGGTGCGAACGCCGGTGCCGAGGGACGCCCACCGTTCGGCGGTGGACGCTGCCGAGATCGTCGCGATCGGCGTGACGTGCGGGAGGAGGCGAGGACGCGACTGCACGATCTCGGAGGTGAGCCC
>DASVUA010000957.1:0-1764 GCA_036387295.1 Thermoanaerobaculia bacterium
GTGATCATCCTGCACGAAGCGCCGCTCACGGGCGGAGCGGGAGCGGAGTTCGCCGCACGAATCGCGGAGAAAGCGTTCGACTACCTCGATGCGCCGATCAAGCGCGTCGCCTCGCTCGACGTTCCGACGCCGTACTCGCCGCCGCTCGAAGCGTTTTATCTGCCGAACAAAGAGAAGGTGCTGGCCGCGGCGCGGGAGCTGCTCGCCTACTGATCTCGTCCCTCACACGAAAATGGCCGCCTCCGGCTGCGGACGGAGACGGCCAGGAGTGTGAACAGCGTTACTCCACCAGTTTCACGTAGCCCCGTCCATTCTTGCTGCACGTCGCATTCCAGCAGCGCCGCCTTGCCGCGCGTCTGGTTTGCATGTAAAAAGCGCCTCGAAGTTCAGGAGCAGAAAATCCATGGCACATGACGTCGTAATGCCCCAGATGGGCGAATCCATCGCCGAAGGTACGGTCTCGAAATGGCTCAAGAACGTCGGCGACACAGTCGAGCGCGATGAGCCGCTGCTCGAGATCTCCACGGACAAAGTCGATGCTGAGATCCCCTCGCCCGCCGCGGGCGTGCTGACCGAAATCCTGGCGAAGGAAGGCGATACCGTTCCCGTGAATGCGGTCGTCGCCCGCATCGCCGCCGAAGGAGCAGCCGCCGAGGCCGCACCGGCTGCCGCTCCCGCGTCCGCCGCCGATCCGGAACAGGCGCAGGCGAACGAGGCGATGGGACAGGAAGTGAAGCAGGAAGCGCCTGCTGCAGCCGAAACCAACGCCGCCACGCACCCGGCCGCCGAGGCTGTCGCAACGAGCGACGACGCCGCGTCCGGCGACGACGAGAACATCGCCTCGCTCGACGAGCGCCGCCGCACGAAGTCCTCCCCGCTCGTTCGCAAGATCGCGGCGGAAAACAACGTCGACATCTCCCAGCTTCAGGGCACCGGCGTCTCCGGCCGCGTCACCAAGAACGACATCCTCGATTTTCTGCAGTCGCCGAAACCGGCCGCCGCATCCGCATCCGCATCCGCATCCGCACCCGCGCCTGCTCCGGCGACTCAACCCGCTGCCGCTCCGTCCGCGCCCGCCGCGCAACCGGCGGCCGCAAAGCCGGCGCAGGGCTATCAGGCTCCGCAGGCGGCGCGCGTCCAGTTCGCCGAAGGTGCGAACGTGCAGATGGAGCCGCTCTCGGTGATGCGCAAGAAGATCGCGCAGCACATGATCCACTCGAAGCAGACGTCGGCCCACGTGCACACGGTGTTCGAGATCGACTTCACGAACGTCGAGAAGCTCCGCCGCAAGCACAAAGACGCCTACGCCGAGCGCGGCGTGAAGCTCACCTACATGCCGTTCATCGTGCAGGCCGTCATCGCCGGCCTCCGCGAGTTCCCGATCCTCAACGCGTCGATGGACGAGACCAACGTCGTCTATCACCGCGACTTCAACATCGGCATCGCGGTCGCCCTCGAGTGGGGCCTGATCGTTCCGGTGCTGAAGCGCGCCGACGAGCTGAACATCCTCGGCGCCTCGCGCGCCATCAATGACCTCGGCGATCGCGCGCGGACCAAGAAGCTCGCACCGGACGACGTCCAGGGCGGCACGTTCACCATCACCAACCCCGGCGTCTTCGGCGGCCTCTTCGGCCTGCCGATCATCAACCAGCCGCAGGTCGCCATCCTCGGCGTCGGCGGCATCAAGAAGCGCCCGATGGTCATCGAGACCAGCGAAGGCGACTCCATCGCCATCCGCTCGATGTGCTACTTCTCGCTCGGCTT
>DASVUA010000958.1:0-2858 GCA_036387295.1 Thermoanaerobaculia bacterium
GCGTGTCCTGCACCGATACGGTGTACTGCGCGTTCGTGAAGCCGGTGATGAAGATCCAGTACTTGTTGTTGATCCCCACACCCTTCGTCATCCGCACCATCGTCTCGACGGAATTCGGAAAAAAGTCGACGAACGAAAAGAACGCGTTGTCGATCACCGGCCCATGTTCCGGATGCGTCTCTCCCCTGTTCTCCGTGAAGCGGATCGGCTTCGCATTGCCGCCGATGTTCACGTACGGATCGTAGTACGTGGCCGTGACGCGAAAGCGGTTGCCGAGCAGGCAGGCCGTGGTGCTGTCGGGGGTGCAGGCGGCGCAGACGGGAGCGGGATCGAGGTACTGCCGCAGCGATGCGAACGAGGCGGCGAACGCGCCGTCGACTTCGCGATTGGCGCGATTGCACGGGTTCTCCGGCTCGGGCCCGCAAGCTCCTTTGAGCTGCCCGACGATGTAGCCGTCGCCGGAAAGTACCGGCGCGCCGGAGCTGCCGACGTCAGTCGCGCCGACGAGAGGCGTCGAGTAAAGATACGCCGGCCGCGGCGATGAGGAGCAGGCGGCGCCGCTGTGGACGACCGTCGACGTCGAGTAGCGCTGCGGTACGCCGAGCGGATGCGAGATGTGAAACAGCGGCGTGCCGTCGGCGAGCGGCCGAGTGTCCCAGCCGAGGAACGTGCGGTTCGGCGGAACGGCATTCAGCCGCAGCAGCGTGACGTCGCTGGTGCCGGAGGTGACGAGCATCGTCGCGCCGTTCGATTTCGGCAGCGACTCGAGAGTGGGAGCGACGCCGCCGCAGCTCGCCGAACGGTAATCCCAGAACGCTTCGACGGACGAGGCGCTCAATTCCGTTTTCACACAATGGTTGGCGCTCAGAAAGTACGGCGTGCCGTCATGCGCGACGTTGTTCACGAGGCCGCCGCTGCAGCCGAAAATGCGCGTCCCGGCGACGAAGTGGTAGAAGGCGATGGCGCGATCGAGGCCGTTCGGAATCGCGTGACACGACAGGTCGCTCACACATTCGCTGCCGTTCGCCACCACCTCGCCGTAAGGACGGATATCGGCAACGGCGCCAATGCGGAACGCCGCTTCGCCCGGCGCGTCGAGCTCGAGGGTCGCGGTGTTGCCGGCGACGCTCGGCGTCCAGAGCTGCCCCGCGTGCGCGAGCGAGCCGTCGAACGCGATCGCGTCCCCCGCGGCGCCGTAAATCCACATCCGCGTCCCGGCCGGAACGTCGAAGCCATCGAGACGCAGGCGGACGCGCGAGGCTCCTTCGACGACGACGCTGCCTCGCGCCTGAACGCGTCCAGCCGCGCGCGCAGCGGTGTTCGCGGCCGCGGCTCCGCACGATCCGATGCACGCATTCACCTCGCGCACGATTCCGAGCTCCGCCGGCCCCTCGCCGGATGCGTTCGCGGCACGCAGCGCCGCGAGGTCGCTGCCATTCGCGCCGCTCGTCGTGAGCACGACCGCCGGCCGCCCCTCCGCGCGCAGCGGCGGAGCCGCCGCCCGTCGCACCGCGGCCGGCGTGCTGTCGCGCCACGGCGCAAGCACCTCGGCCGCAAACAGAGCAGGAGCGGAGAACAACAAGAGGAACGGAAGGAGCCGGACCATGTGCGAGTTATTTTACCCGGCGAAGGGGGTTCGCGCCCCGATTCGCGAACCTTCGTCTCAGTGGAGCGGCGGGCTTTAGCCCGCCGAGCATCAGTCGGCGGGCTGAGGCCCGCCGCTCCACTCAAGCACACGCGAAGTTCAGCGCGTCGGATTCTCAACGAAGGCGCTCGAAGGCGCTCCGAAAATCGCGCATGAATCCCATCCGTCGCGATTCGCGAACCTTTCGCCTGGTGGAGCGGCGGGCTTTAGCCCGCCGAGCATCCGTCGGCGGGCTGAAGCCCGCCGCTCCACTCAACCACACGCGAAGTTCAGCCCGTCGGATTCTCGCGAACGCGCGCGACGTCGCTCCGGAAATCGCGCATGAATCCCATCGGTCGCGATGCGCGAACCCTTCGTCTCAGTGGAGCGGCGGGCTCTTAGCCCGCCGAGCATCAGTCGGCGGGCTGAGAGCCCGCCGCTCCACTAGGACGGTTACGAGCTCGCGGTTCTTGCGAGCAGGCGGCCGGCTTCTTCCGGCGGGAGGGGGCGCGCAAAGTAGAAGCCTTGCGCGAAGAGGATGCCGAGGCCGCGCATGCGCTCGACGTGGTCCGCGGTCTCGAGACCTTCCACGATGATGTCCATCCCTAGAACGTGCGCGAGACTGGCGACGGTGCGGACGATCTCATCGGCGCGAACCGCGTCCGCATCGAGCAGGAACGAGCGGTCGATCTTCAGCATGTCGAACGGAAACTGCCGCAGCGAGCTGAGTGATGAATAGCCGGTGCCGAAGTCGTCCAGACTGAGTCGCACGTTGATGGCCCGCAGGGCGCGCAGCAATTCCGCCGCGGCCTCGGCGTTCTCGATGAGCAGGCTCTCGGTCACTTCGAGATGCAGCCGCTCCGGCGCGATGCCGCTTTCCGCAACCGCCGCGGCGATGCGGTCGACGACGTCCGGCTGCAGGAGCTGCCGCGGCGAGAGGTTCACGTGCATGTCGACCCCCTCCCACACGCGCGCCTGGCGCAACGCTTCGCGCAGCACCCACTCGCCGATGGGCACGATCAACCCTGTCTCCTCGGCAGTGGGGATGATCGCACTCGCGGAGATGAGCGACTCGCCGCGCTGCCAGCGCAGCAGCGCCTCGAATCCCGAGACGCGGCCGCTGCGCATTTCGATGACCGGCTGATAGTGCACGCGCAATTCGCCGCGTTCGATGGCGCGGCGCAGGTCGGTCTCGAAGCGCAGCAGCTCGACCGTCCGGTCGTGCATCGCGGTA
>DASVUA010000959.1:0-1757 GCA_036387295.1 Thermoanaerobaculia bacterium
CAACAATCGCCGCGAGCAGGAGGAAGGAGGCGGCGGCGGCCGCAAGATCCGCCGCGCCACCGAAGCGGAGATCGAAGAGCTAGAGGAAGAGGAAGACGACTGACGACGGCAGCTCCGCGCCGGGCGCGGGCGGCTCGTACGCTTCGCGTGTGCCTCGTCGCACGCGAAGCCGCGGCCCGCGTCCGGCGGGGGCTTCGGCGATGTCGATCCCGACCGCCTTCCACCCGGCCAGCACCGCATCCTGCGGCGCACTCCCCTCGCCGAACAACGCACCCGCCGCGCGCCACGTGGCGTCGGCGCAATGCTGAAACCGCGAGCGCGGCCCTAGCTCGCGCGTGAGCGCCGCGTACCAGATCTTCCCCGCTGCATCCCACGCGTTTCCGCCGAGGAGTGTGGCGACGAGGTAGAACGCATGATTCGGGATGCCGGAGTTCACATGCACGCCGCCGGCATCGCCGCGCGTCCGCGCGTAGTCGCGCATGTGCCGCGGCTGCGGATCGCGTCCGAGAACCGGGTCGTCGTACGCCGTCCCCGGCGCTTTCATCGAACGGATCGCGGCGCCGTTCACCTTCTGCGTCAACAGCTCCGCACCGACGAGCCAGTCCGCCTGCGCGGCGGTTTGCTTCGCGTAGTACTGCTTCACGAGGACGCCGAAGACATCGGAAAAATGCTCGGAGAGCGCACCCCCCTGACCGCTGAATGCGAAGCCGGCGGCGTACTGCGTCAAGCCGTGCGTCAGCTCGTGCGCGACGACGTCAAGCGACGAGGTGAAGCGGTGAAAGTACTTGCCGTCGCCGTCGCCGTAAATCATCTGCCGGCCGTCCCAGTGCGCGTTGTTGAACGCGGAGCCGTAATGCACGGTCGACTCGAGCCGCATGCCGCGATCGTCGAGCGAACAGCGTCCGTGCACGCGCCGGAAGTAGTCGTACGTCCGTCCTGAAAAGTCGTACGCCTCGTCGACCGCGGCATCGCCCGTCCGCCGCTCCCCTTCCGTCCGCACGATGCGGCCCGGCAGCTCGCGCGTTTCCCGCCCGTCGAAGATCGTTCGTCTCTTCGCGCGCGGTGGAATCACGATCGCGTCGAGCGAGGCGGCCGCAAGGCGCGCGACCTCCTGCCGTGCACGGCGAGGCCCGCCCGACAGCGCGAGCGCGGTGCGCGCACGCGGACGATCTTCGGCATCACCCCGCGCGGCGATACTCGCGAGGATGTGCGGCGGAATGACGCTGCAGAGTGGGATGCGCAAAGGATAGATCCGCGCGCACGAAAGTGCACGCCCCTCGCGCGGCGGCACTACGGCCGCGGCCGCGTGTTATACTCCGCGCCCCATGTTGCGAACGACTTCGACGGGCCAGACGCGAACGAGCACCCTGCTCGCCCCCTGTCGTTGATCGTTTCCCCACCAAATACTGATCGAAGACAGGGCCTCGCGGCCCTGTCTTTTGTTTTTCGAGGATTCAAATGAACATTCAACTTCCCGACGGATCTACCCGCGAAGTCGCCGACAACGCGACCGTGGCCGACGTTGCCGCTTCGATCGGCAAACGGCTCGCCAAAGACGCAATCGCGGGCAAGGTGAACGGCAAAGCCGTCGACGTCTACGCGCCCGTGCCCGACGGCGCGAGCGTCGAGATCGTCACGCCGAAATCCGAAGCGGGCATCGACACCATCCGCCACTCGACCGCGCATCTCATGGCGCATGCGGTCCAGGAGCTTTTTCCCGGCACGCAAGTGACCATCGGGCCGGTGATCGAGAACGG
>DASVUA010000960.1:0-1784 GCA_036387295.1 Thermoanaerobaculia bacterium
CACCGTCATCGAGCTCGACTTCCTGAGCGGCCGCGAAAAACTCGACCAGAACGCCAAGTTCCACGCCCTGCTGCGCTACTGATCCGAGGCGCTGTTGTGGAGCGGCGGGCTTTAGCGCGCCGACGATTGCTCGGCGGGCTAAGAGCCCGCCGCTCCACTGAACCACGAAGTGCGCTCTCGCGAAGCCCGTTCAGCCATCGAATTCTCGCCAATGTCCGGTCTGGTGGAGCGGCGCGCTCTTAGCGCGCCGACGATTGCTCGGCGGGCTAAAGCCCGCCGCTCCACTAAACCCGTCTGCGGCGCCACCCCCCTACTCCACCTTCAATCGCAACCTCAGCAGGGGGGACTCCTCGGTGATGTGCACGCCGGGGGTGAGCTCGAACGTGTCCTCGGCGGTCTGGACGCCGCCGAGGAGGAGGCAGAGTCTTGCGAGCTCCTTGAACGAGGCCGGCTCGCCTTCGAGGAGCACTTCGTTCCCTTCCGTGCGGAGCGTCATCGGGGCGCGGGCCAGGCCTTCGAGGGCCATGATTGCGAGGTCGTAGTTCATGCTTCGTCCTCTCCCATGTAGCGCACCGAATTGCGCTCGGTTTCCTGCAGCAGCAGTTCGTACAACTCGCCGTTCGGAATCGCCGGTGCGAGTTGCTGCCAGAACGCGCGGGCGAGATTTTCGGCGGTCGGAATCACGTCGCGCAGAAAGTCGACGTCTTCGTTCAGATTCGTATGATCGACGCGGTCGATCACACGCTCGCGCATGATGTCTTTGAGCTGCTTGAGATCGATCACCATCCCGGTTTCGGGATCGATCCTCCCGCGCACGCTCACTTCCAGCGCGTAATTGTGGCCATGCCCGCGCGGGTTGTCGCATTTTCCATAAATCCGGCGGTTCCACTCTTCATCCCGGTTCGGATTGTGCAACCGGTGAGCTGCCGAAAACGTCAATCGAGCCGTCACGATCATCACGTCAATTATGGATGCAAAAGAGCCGCTCTACGTCGTCTGCCAGAACGGCGTCTTCAATCTTCCGGAACGGGTGTTTCGCACGCTCGCGATGCAGGCGCCGCATGGATTCGTCTACATGCGCGAGGACGACGACGCGCTGACGATCTCGACGACGCGCATTGCCGAGGGGCGGCGGCGCGTGCTCAACGAACGCTTCCGCGCGCCGATGTTTCGCGAAGCGGTCAAGCTCGGCATCGTCGATTACCACGAATCGATCCGCGTCATCGCGGTCGAATGGCGCGTCAACGCAACTGCGCGAGTGCGGCGCGAATCTCCCCCTGCTGCGCCGTGAGCGTCGCCGCGATCTTCTGAAAACGAGGATCGCTGTGCAGGTAGCGGAACAGCGGATGCGCGAGTACATACGCGGCGGTCGGCTCCTTCCGCGCGGCGGCTTTCTCCAGCGACTCCAGCACGCGCGACGTGTCGTCGAGGATCGCGTAGATCTCCGCGGCGGCCGTCCACAACTCGTCGCCCGGTGACGACGCCTTCGTCGCGACGCCGAGCTCGCGCAGCGCCGTCGCGCGGTCATGCTGCTCGGCCGCGATGTACGCGGTGAGGAGGTGGTAGCCGTAGATCGGGTCGCTCGTCGCAAGCTTCTCGAGCTGAATCTCGGCGATCGGCAGCGAATGGCGGAGGACCGAGAACCTGCCGATCTTCAGCGCGAGCGGCGCGCTTTCCGCGACGTCCTGCACCGCGTAGTAGCGCTGCACCGCGACGTCGATGCGCCCCGCTGCCGCAAGCGCGTCAGGCTCGTGCACTTCCACCTGACCCGCGGGAAGCGCCTT
>DASVUA010000961.1:0-7799 GCA_036387295.1 Thermoanaerobaculia bacterium
AGAAGCATGGCGACCAAAGTGGGCTCGCCGTCACGCGCAGAAAGAGCACGTCATGCATCTTCGAAACGCGTTCGTGTACGCAAGCTCGTTGTTAGGTGGAGCGGCGGGCTTTAGCCCGCCGAGCATGAACCCGGCGGGCTAAGTGCCCGCCGCTCCACTCACGACAGCTCGCCCTACCCTCCTGCAATCACGTCGAGTTCGTCGGCGAGCTCGTTGAGGGTGTGGTAGCGGAGCTCGGTCGAGTTGGTGAGGAGGGTGTCGAGGGCGGGGGTGTCGAAGCCGGCGTCGGCGAGGACTCTGGCGAGCGGGATCGCGTCGTTGCGGAGCTCTTCGCGCGGGTGGGGGAGCGGTTCGGGGTCGGTTCCTTCGGCGCGGTACTGCGCGCGCTCCATCGCTTTCGCGCGCGTCCGCAGTTTCGTGCGGAGCGCGTGCAATCTCGCGATCACGTCCTGCGGCAGCGCGGTCGCATTGCGGAGTGCGGCGGCGTCGTTCTGCAGCAGCGCGACTGCCGCGTAGACCGCGTCGGGCGCGCTCGTCGCGTCGTCTATGGCGGCGACGAGATCGTTCAATGCGAACTCGATGTCGTTGACGCGTGCGGCGTTCACGCCCGGTTTCGCCGCGTGCACCGCATTGGACAGCACGTCCGCGCTGATGCGAATCGCGAGGTACTCCGGGTCGTCGCCGATCGCGGTGCGCAACTGAAAGAGCGCCGCTTCCATCATCAACAGTTCACTCATTTCGCTTTGCCGCCATCTGTGCAAGTCCGGCGAGAAGGTCGACCGGCAGCGGGAACACGATCGTCGTGTTTTTCTCGACGCCGATCTCCGTCAGCGTCTGCAGGTAACGCAACTGCATGGTCGTCGGCTCGGTCGCCAGGACGTGCGCCGCTTCGGCGAGCCGTTGCGCGGCGGCGAACTCGCCTTCCGCGTGAATGAGCTTCGCTCGCTTCTCGCGCTCCGCTTCCGCCTGCCGCGCCATCGCGCGCAGCATCGACTCCGGGAGATCGACCTGCTTCACTTCCACGTTCGCCACCTTCACGCCCCATGGCTCGGTGTGTTGATCGAGGATCGACTGAATGCGCGCGTTGAGTTGATCGCGATGCGCGAGGAGATCGTCGAGCTCCACTTCGCCGAGGACGGAACGAAGCGTGGTCTGTGCGAACTGCGAAGTCTGATAGCGATAGTCGAACACTTCCACGACGGCGCGATTGGGATCGACGACGCGCAGGAACACGACCGCGTTCACTTTCAGCGTCACGTTGTCGCGCGTGATGATGTCCTGCGGCGGCACCTCGAACGCCTCCTGCCGCAGCGAGATCCTCACCATCTTGTCGATCGGCGCGAAGACGAGAAAGACCCCCGGACCTTTCGGCTGCGGCAGCAGACGGCCGAGGCGGAAGATCACACCGCGCTCGTACTCCGGCAGGATCTTGATCGACGAGAGGATGTACAGGCCGACGACGGCCAGGATGATGATCGCGGGAATGGACATCGTGGAACCTCCGGGACGCGGCGCGATTGTAGCCCGCGTGAATGACGCCGAGCGTCAGCGGCGGCGGCGTGGTTTCGGTTGCGGCGTATCGCCTTCGGCTTCGCGGATCGCTTCCGCGATCGGCGCCGGCACGTTGCGGAATGCATCGACCGACGCGAACGACACACCGCCGTCGAAACGCCACTCGTGCTGCGGGCGATAGATCCCGATGTCGTGCACGCGCGAGCCGACCACGACGCGCAGCACGTTGCGGCGGTAATCGAACGCGCGGCCGTTGCGCGTGTGCACCGCGATGTCGACGCGATAGGTTCCGGCCACGAGATCGAGAGACTGCACGACGAAACGGACGCGCGCTTTTCCTTCGATCTTCTCGGCCGCGTAGCCTTCGACGTCGGTGTTCGTGCCGTACACGCACGTGCCGTCGGCGTGATAGATGCCGAGGCCGAAGACGAAATCGTCCTGCGGCACGCGCGCCTCGACGTCGATGTCGATCGTCACCGGCGTGCCGGCGCCGAGAGCCACCAGCTCGCGACCTGCGTGATCGGTGAGCGACACGCGTTTGATCACGATCTCGCCGCTGCCCCAGCGTTCTTCATCCGCGTCGGACCTGGCATTCGCAGCGGGTGACGTTGCGGTCGCGGCGTCGCCGGCCGACTGTTCTGCGTCGTCCGTCGCCGCCGCGGGCTGCTGCTCGTGCGCGGGCGTGACGCCGGAGACTTCCTGCAAGTACGCGTCGACGACGCGCATCGGATCGCCGAGCGCTTCGACCTGGCCGTGATCGAGCCAGAGCGCGCGGTCGCACAACGTGCGCACCTGATCGAGCTGGTGCGTGACGAACAGCAGCGTCACGCCGCGATACTTCATCTCCTGGATCTTCGCCACGCAGCGCGCGGAGAACTCTTCATCGCCGACCGACAGCACCTCGTCGATCAGCAGCACGTCGGGATCGACGTGCACCGCGACGGCGAATCCCAGGCGGACGTACATGCCCGACGAATACGTCTTCACCGGTTGATCGAGAAAGTCGGCGATGCCGGAGAACTCCACGATCTTGTCGAAGCGCTGGTCGATCTCGCGTCGCGACAGGCCGAGCATGATGCCGTTGATGTAGATGTTCTCGCGGCCGGTGATCTCCGGATGAAACCCGGCGCCGAGCTCGATCAGCGCGGCGATGCGGCCGGCCACCGTGACGCGCCCTGTGGTCGGCTTGAGGATGCCGGAGATCAGTTTCAGCAGCGTCGACTTGCCCGAGCCGTTGCGGCCGATGATGCCGAACGCCTCACCGCGGTCGACGAAAAACGAGACGTCCTTGAGCGCCGAGACCGACGCATCCGCCGCCGGTTTGAGATCGCGTTTCAGCAGCGCACTTTTGAGCGTGGCGAATTGCGACCGGCGTCCCCACAGGCGGTAATCCTTCGAGACATGCTCGAGCGCGATCGGAAAGTCGGGCACGCGGCGATTCTAAGCGCAGCTTCCGTTCAGGAGCACGCCGCGCTCGGCCGCCACGCGGAACAGATCGTTGATGCCGCGCAGCGCGAGCTTCTGAAATGCGCGCGCGCGATGCGTGCAGATCGTCTTCTCCGAAATGTTGAGCAGCATCGCGATTTCTTTCGAACGGCGGCCCTGGAGGAGATGGCGGATGATCTCGACTTCGCGCGGTGAGAGCCGCTGCATGCCTGGCAGCTCGAGCTCCGGCTGCGCGTCCGGCGCGAGCTGCTTGAGCTCGCGCACGATCGTCGTGATCAACACTTCGCCGTCGACGCGCGCATTCGAGACGCTCGCATCGAACATCACGAACTCGCCGCCACGGCTGCGCCCGCGGAACGTGTAGCGCGTCGGCGCGGGCTTCCCTTCCTGGCGGCAGCGGCCGAACCAGCGCAGCCGCTCGAGGTCGTCAGGATGGGCGATATCGCGGATCGTCGCGCCGAGGAGCTCGGTCGTGCTCGGGTAGCCCAGCAATCGGGCGTAAGACTCATTGATGTAGAGGATGGTGTCTCCGGCTTCGACCAGAACGCCGTCAGCGACGTGATCGATTGCGGTTCGGACCTGTCGGTCGACGCTTCTGGGATTCATCCGACCCTCCATATTTTCTTACGGCCGCTTGGCATCGTGCGGTTCCGAGCGTGCAGTGTTCGCTGTCGAACAAAAGGAGATATCAATGAAATTGCCCCGTCTACTATCAGTTGTTGCCGTATCCGCCGCGCTGACGTTCTCAGCCTTGGCCTCCTCGCACCGGGAAGCTCCGCTCATCACGGAAGACCCGACGATGGACAACACCGACGTTTACGTCTTCCGCAGCCCCGACAATCCGAACACCGTCACGATCATCGCCAACTACATTCCGCTCGAAGAGCCGGCGAACGGCCCGAATTTCTACAACTTCTCGCCGAGCGGTCTTTACGAGATCCACATCGACAACAACGGCGACGCAGTCGAAGACATCACATACCAGTTTCGCTTCCGCACCGACGTCCGCAACCCGCAGACATTTCTGTACAACGTCGGTCCGGTCCTGACGCTCGATTCGGCGAACCTGAACGTTCGTCAGTTTTACAGCGTGAACCGCGTCACCGGCCCGCGCCGCAGCGGTAACGGCACGAACATGGGGAACGACTTCCAGGTCGCGCCGCCGAACATCGGACCGAAATCGACGCCTGATTACGCTGCGCTCGCGAATGCAGCGATCTTCAATATGCCGAACGGCGGCGGCCGCGTCTTTGCCGGCCCGCGCGACGATCCGTTCTTCGTCGATATCGGTTCGATCGTCGACCTGCTGACGCTGCGTCCGGTGCAGCAGCTCCACATGGTTCCGCCGATGGCGCAGTCCGCGCCGGGCGTTGACGGTCTGCGCGGCTACAACGTGCACACGATCGCGATCCAGATTCCGATTTCCCAGCTCGTCTCGGGCGGCAATGCGCCGTCTGCTCCGACCGCTCCGAATGCAGTCATCGGCGTGTGGGCTTCTTCGAGCCGCTCGCGCGTGACGGTGCTCAACACCGGCTCGCTGCGCCGCCAGAACATCGGTGCGACCTCGCAGGTCTCGCGTCTCGGCATGCCGCTGGTCAACGAAGTGGTCCTGCCGCTCGCGTTCAAGGACCTCTTCAATGCCTCGCAGCCTTCCGGCGATGCGCCGCTCTTCACGTCCAATGCAACGTTCCGCAACCGTGTGCTCGATCCGGAGCTCGCGAAGCTCATGACCGCGCTCTATGGCATCAGCGTTCCGCCGGCGCCGCGTAACGATCTCGTGCAGGTCTTCCTCACCGGTCTGCCGGGAGCGAACCAGCCGCCGAACGTCACGCCTGCCGAAATGATCCGCCTCAACGTTGCCGTCCCCGTGACCGCGCAGCCGAATCGTCTCGGCGCCATCGCCGGCGATCTGGGCGGCTTCCCGAATGGCCGCCGTCTCGCTGACGACGTCGTCGACATCTCGCTGCGCGTCGTCGCGGGTGTCCTCGTCGAAGGCTTCAACAAAGCTCCGAACAATGCGCTGACCGACGGTGTCGACGCGAACGAGCGCCCGTTCCTCTCTACGTTCCCGTATGTGGCACTGCCGCATCAGGGCTTCGAGAGCCGGCCGCACGCGAACAACTAGGACCAGGCCCCATGCGCAAAACAGCACTGCTTCTTCTTACTCTGCTCACCGCTACATCAGCGTTCGCGGATCACTACGCCGACACGTACGTGATTCCAGTGGTCGGCCATACGGACGGCGCGAACGGCACGCAGTGGATGAGCGATCTGGTCATCCGCAATTTCAGCGCGACTCCGATGGAAGTCGACCTGGTGCTGATCGAGTCCGGCAGCGACCTGTCGGACAACATCGTTCCCCTCGTCACCGACGACATCGATGGCTCCGTCACGGTTGCCGCGAACAGCACCGTCATGCTGCGCGACATCCTCGACGGCTATGAAATGGAGAACATCACCGGCGCGCTGATCGTCGGCTCGGACCGGCCGTTCGCGGTCACCAGCCGTGCGTACAGCAACCGCTCGCCGCTCGGGCAGACCGTCCCCGCGGCGCGTGATTTCTTCGACAACAGCATCGGTACGATCGACAACAGCACGGCCGTCTACATCCCCGGGATCATGAGCAATGCGGCAACGCGTACGAACCTCGGGTTCGTGGCCGGAAGCGCCGGCTCGCTCTCGACGCCGATGACCGTGGAAGTCACCGTCCGCAATGCGACCGGCGGCGTTGCCGGCACGCGGTCGTTCTTCATTCCGCAGGGCAACTTCGCGCACTATCAGTTCAACATCCGCTCGTTCGTTCCGGCGAA
Organism: Thermoanaerobaculia bacterium; assembly: GCA_036387295.1. Lineage (GTDB taxonomy): Bacteria > Acidobacteriota > Thermoanaerobaculia > Gp7-AA8 > Gp7-AA8 > QHVT01. Next base: position 5,769 of record DASVUA010000961.1, read on the forward strand.
CGTCGACGTCGGCACCGCCGAGTTCCGCATCACCCAGGGTGAAGGAACCGTCGTGCCGTACGCGTCGCTCGTCGACAACACGACCGGCGAAGCGGCGTACATCATGGGCCAGTTCCCGAACAGCACGCCGCCGACGCTCAGCGCCGCTCGCGCGTCTCTGTTCCGTCAGCTGCTGGAGCTCAACAGGAGCAACATCCGCTGATGCACAAAGCGGTTCTCGCATTGATCGTTCTGTCAGCCGTGCGCGTCAGCGCGCACGACTTCTGGATCGAGCCGTCGTCGTTCCGCCCCGAGCTCGGGAAGACGTTCACCGCGTCTCTCCGGGTGGGGGAGGACTTCGCCGGCGATCCGGTGCCGCGCAGCAAGACGCTCCTCGAATCGTTCGTGGTGCGCGATGCGGCGGGCGAACGGGCGATCAATGGAATCGAGAATCAGGACCCTGCCGGCTTCGTCAAGATCGACGAAGCCGGCACGGCTGTCATCGGCTACCGCAGTAAAGCGTCACCGCTGCAGTTGCCGCCTGAGAAATTCGTGCAGTTCCTCACCGAAGAAGGCATCCGCGGCGTCACCGTTTCGCGCCAGCCGCACCGCGAGCACTTTTACCGGTTCGCGAAGGCGCTGGTAAAAGCCGGCAACGGCGGACCTGCGAACGTGACCCGCCCGCTCGGTTATCGCCTCGAGCTCGTTCCTTCCGGCGACCCGTTTGCGACGAAAAAACCTGTGCAATTGCAGGTGATTTACGAGAAGAAACCGCTCCCCGGAACGCTGGTGACGGCGATCGGGCGCGATGACGGAAAACGCGTCACCGCGCGATCCGACGCACGAGGGCGCGTCTCACTCGATCTCCCGCGCGGCGTCTGGATGATCAAAGCCGTGCACCTCGTCAGTGCGCCGCCTGCTTCCGGCGTAGAGTGGGAGAGTCTATGGGCTTCACTCACGTTCGAACGCTGATCGCCGGCGCGCTCTTCACACTCCTTTTCGCTGCGCCCCTTGTCGCACACGAAATCGGCACGACCGACGTACGCGCAACGTTTCCCGCCGATTCGACGTACCGCATCGACGTCACGACCGGGCCCGAAACGCTGCTGCGGAAACTCGAAGCGCGCGCTCGCGTCGCCCGCTCGCGCGACCTCGACGACACGCAACTGCATGCCGCAATCTCCCGCTTCGCCCCCGCGCTCGGCTCGGCCGTCAACATCCACTTCGGTTCCGTGCGCGTGCAGCCGGCGGTCGCCGTGCTGCCGATTCGCGACGGCGCGATCACAGTGCGCTTCACCGGCAATGTGCCGCGCACTCCCGCCCCATTCACGTTTCAGTACACGCTCGCATCTGCCACGTATGCACTGACGATTCAGACGCCGCACAACGCACCGGTGCGCTACTGGATCAACGGCGACGAGACGAGCACGCCCGTTCCGCTCGATCGCGTCACGCGCGTCGACATCGTGCGCCAATACCTCGTGCTCGGCTTCACGCACATCCTGCCGCTCGGGCTCGACCACATCCTTTTCGTGCTCGGCATGTTCCTCCTGTCGAGCCGCCTCAAGCCGGTGCTGACGCAGGTGACCGCCTTCACCGTCGCGCACTCGATCACGCTCGCGCTTTCGATCAACGGCATCGTCAATGCCTCGCCGCGGATCGTGGAGCCGCTCATCGCGCTGTCGATCGCGTATGTGGCGATCGAAAATCTCACCACGACGCAGCTCAAGCCGTGGCGCATCGCGATCGTGTTCGCGTTCGGCCTGCTGCACGGCCTCGGATTCGCGGGGGTGCTGCGCGATCTCGGCATTCCGCGCGCGGAGCTCGCGACGGCGTTGATCGCATTCAACGTCGGAGTGGAGCTCGGTCAGCTCGCCGTGATTGCCGCGGCGTGGGTGCTCGTCGTGAGCTGGGCGCAAAGCAAACCGTGGTATCGCCGCAGACTGCTCGTCCCCGCCTCGATCGCCATCGCGGCGATGGGCCTCATCTGGACGTTCGAGCGCCTGTAACCGCTCATCCGCCATGCTCGTTCTCTAGTGGAGCGGGGGGGGG
>DASVUA010000962.1:0-6262 GCA_036387295.1 Thermoanaerobaculia bacterium
CCGCAGATGTGGCCAGGAGGGGTGATCGGCGCGACGCCACCGGTAACGCCGTAACAGTACGCGTATGCGCGGAGAGGAAGTAAACAAGCAAACGACAGGATCAGAAACGACAGCTTACGCATCTCGAAGCTCCTTTGTTGTGGCGAAGGCTGGGGTCGAGGTGCGCTCCCACGCGCGCCTCTGGACCTCCGCCGGAATGGAGGAAGGCTCGCATCTCCGCCCAAACTTCTTTAAGGAGTCAGGTTCGAGAGGTTTATTACCGCGAGGATTATTTAATTGCCGCGGCGATCTCACGTGCTTCCGCTTCGATCTTGGTGAGCTTCGTGTTGAAGCGCTCGATCTTTTCGGACTCGGCGGTGTAGAAGCGCTGGTAGGGCTCGAATGCCGAGGTGATGTTGCGGAGCATGCGGTCGATCTCGATCGTCGACTCGCGGTCCATCGACTCTTTGAGATGCGTGCGCAGCTCCTCGATGCGGCGCGTGAACTCCTCTTTGGCCTTCGTTCGCTTGTAGGGAAGGATGAGGAAGCTCGTGACGAGCAGCATCGTCGCGGCGGTAAGTCCCGTGACGTCGATCGCGGTGCTGCTCACTGCTGTGGTGAGGAGGTATCCGAGACCGAGCGCGCCGGCGCCGAGCCCGAACGAGTGCAGCACCGCGCGCATCGCGTTATCGATGATGCGGCGCGACTCGACGTTCACGTCGTACGACGACAGACGCTGCTCGGCGTTCGTCCGCATGCGCGAGTAAACCTCTTCGCGGTTGTACGCGAACTCGCGTCCGACCTTGCCGATGATCTCGTCGTTCTTCGCATCGGCTTCAGCGCGCCGGTGGAACGCCTCGATCGTGCCGTTCCACAGCTTCATGTTCTCTTTGACCAGCCAGTCGACCGCTTCCTGGATCGTCGAATCGATGCTGCCTTTCCAGCCCTGGAAGACCTGCCGCTCGAACTCTTCGCGGAAGCGCGACGCATCGCGCAGCATCATAAGGTGCTGCACGCGCACATAGCGGTCGAGAAAGTCGAGACCGCGGCGCTCGAGATCCATCAGCAGGTTGTCGATGCGGATGACGAACTGGCGGAAGTTCGAGACGAGGTCGCCGCGCGCGCGCTCGAGCTGTTCGTTGATCGACTCGATGCGCTGCTTGTCGGCCGCGAGCACCTCCCGCCGCGACTCGATCATCCGGAACTGCTTCTTGGCGAGGCTGAGGATCGTGTCGAGCGGCGCGTTCAGCTTGATGCGCACACGCTCTTTCTCCGAGAGCACCTGGAAGATGTAATCCTCCAGCGTCTCGAAGCGGCTGCGCGTCCAGTCGCGCGGCGGCAGCGCGCCGAGCTTCGACTCCAGCGCGAGCTTCGCGGCAACGGGGTAAATCGCCGGATCGAACCCGAAGATCGAGCGCGTGTTCGCCTGCAGGTAGTCGATCACCTGCGTGATCTCGGCCTCGGATTTCGTGTCGACCTTGTTCAACACGAATACGACTTTCTTGCCCCACTCGCGGATGTATTCGAGAAAGCGCCGCTCCGATTCCGACAGTGGCCGATCGATCGACGTGACGAAGAGAATGAGATCCGCGCGCGGAATGAAGTCTTCGGTGATCTCCTGGTGGCGCTGCACGATGGAGTTCGTGCCCGGCGTGTCGACCAGCGTGATGTTGCGCAGGAAGTCGATCGGATAGAACTGTTCGATGACGTAATCCGAGACCTTGCGCGCGGAGGGCTCGTCGGCGTGCCGGAGAATCGAGATGACGTCGTCGACCGGGATCGGCCCCTCGGTGCGCAGACGTGCGCCGAACAGCGCGTTGATGAGCGATGACTTGCCGGCGTTGAACTCGCCGACGATGACGAGCGTGAAGAGATCTTCGAGCGTCGAGAGCAGCTCGTCGACGCGGCGGCGCTCGTCCGATTGTTCGCGTTCGAGCGTCTCGCGCAGCTCCACGAGCAGACGCTGTTCGCGACGCAGCAGCGCCTGGATGTTCGGATCGACGATGGTGTCGAAGATGCCTGGCATGACTCAGCGCCGGCCTTTTCTCGAATCCTCCACCCGCACTTCTTCCCGGCGCAGGCGGACTTTTTCCGTGGCGGGTTTACGCACCTGTTTTTTGCGGATGTAGAGCTCTTCGCGCAGCATGATCCGCTTCTCGACGACCGTGATCTCTTCCATGACCGGAATGATCAACGTATCGCCTTCACGACGCGGTTTTGCCGGTTTCTTGAGCCACGTATTGCGCGCCACATGCTCGACCGTGATCTCGTCTTCGAGCGTCGACGTGTCGATCACTTCTTCGCGCTCAGCGACCACTTTCGTGACGCGAACGCTTCCGCGGTCGACCATGCGCTTCGTGACGTGCGCCGTCTCTTCGACGACAGGGATGACCACTTCTTTCTTTTTCATACAACTCCATGGGAAGCAGGCAATGCTGCCTGCCCCCCACGAGTGTCTTCAAATCTACTGCCGACCCTGGTCGTAGCCGTAGCGAATCGCGTCTTTGAAGCGTTCCCACGTGCCTTTGTTGCGCATTTCCCACTTCGACTGAACGTCGGTCTCGACCGTCGACCAGTCGCCGTTGCTGCTGCCGGCGAGGTCGTAGCCGTAGCGGTACGCGTGCGAATAGCCAGTGTCGTAGTCCCAGCCGCTGCTCGCGAAATTCTGGTCGTAGTGCGTGCGGCAGGAGCTGTCGACGGAGTCGAAGCTGCGTTTGTGCGGCGTGGTGCCGACGATCGGCTCGACGCGCACGTCGGTGCGTCGGACCGTGTCGGAAATGTGCTCGGTGCGTTCGTGCGCTTCTTTGCCGACGACGACTTCTTCGACGACGCGGGCGCGTTTCTCGACCACCGCTTCTTCGGCCATCTCACGCATTTCGATGGTCGAATTTTCGAATGCGTTCATGTCGCCCGGCTGCACCTCGCGGTTCACCGGACGGCGTTCGACCGTGACTCGTTCCTCGTGCAGGCTGATGTTCTCTTCGACGGGCTGCATCGTCACTTCTTTCGAGACGCGGACGCCGCCGGTCTCGACGGTGCGTTTGCCGACCGCCAGTTCTTCTTCAACGACAGGGATGCTGCGCTCTTCATCGCGCGTGCGGCCGATCATTTTCTCGTCCTCACGCAGAGTGGAATCAGTGGTGTTGCGCCCGAGGATGTTTTCTTCACGTTCTTTCAATGGATCCTCCTTGGTTGTTCAGTGCTTCAGCGTTTGTTAACGCTAAATAACTAATTGCACAGAGGGTGCCTCAACTCACGTTTTCGGAGGTCCGTTTGAACCTACTTCGGTCTGCCTCGCGTGGCACGTGAACGGTGGCGCTTCGCGGGCGCACTCGCGCGCTCGCAATTTCGGCCTCATCTGTGGCGTTCGAATCGCAGTCCATGCGTAAAGCCGGTTTTCTCCTCGTTCTCCTGCCCCTCGCCCTTCTGCAGATGATCGCTGTCTCCGCGTTTGCGGCGACGCCCGACTGCTCGCTCTGTACCGGTCTCACGGCGCACGACGGCGGCGTCGTCCCTGCGCTCGTGCGACTCACCGCGGACGAATATCCGTCCTACAGCGCCGCGCAGCCGTCGAACGTCGCGGTGGTGATCGAGTACCGGGCGAGCAATCTGGACGAAGTGGAAACGCACACGCGCGCGATCGTCGAGTGGGCGCGTACGCGCGGTCCGTTCGACGCGATCGGCATCAGCGTGCCGAACGCCGACGCCGCGCTCGCGGCGTACGCGATCAAACGGCTTTCCGTCTCGGCGCAGGGGCAGGGTGTCGCATCGCGCGTGATTCTCAGCCGCGCCGGAAATGAGGGGCCGTCGCTCGCGCAGCTCTTCGACAGCGGCGCCGGGACGTACTTTGACGCGCTCGTCGTCGATGCCGCGGACGTCGCCGAGACGTTCGCGTCGCTGGCCGAGCGCGATCCTTCCAAGAAAATCTATGCGCTCGTGCCGAGCGTTTCGCCGAACCCGCTGTTCGACCTCGCACAGGCCTTCGCGTCGGGCGCGACGCGCGCGTATGCGACCGGCGAGGTGAATGCGCAGGCGCTCGCGTCGTTCAACCGCGCGATGACCGGCGACTGGGCGTACGACTCGACCGCGAAGACCTCCGTGCTGGACGCGAAAGGCAATCCGGCCGAGATGCCGGTACTGACGTTCGTCCGCGGCGAGGATCTCCGCACGCTCTTCGTCGCGCGCGGCGACGCTGCCGGCTCGACGATCCTCTCGCTGCCGGCCGACCGCTATACGAAACCGCGGCGCCTCGATGCGGTCGAGATCACCGACACCGGACGCCGTGGCGGGCAGCTGCTCGTCGGCGTTCCTCCGGCGAAAGAGCCGTACGCGGTGCTGGTGGATTACACGGAACGTCCCGACCGGAACGCGGTCAAGGAGACGCTCAACATCGCCACCGAGCGCGGAATCACGGTAGAAGAGATCATCCGCAATCATCAGTCGTACGACGCGTATCAGGAATCGATTCAGCCGCGCTACATCGCACGCAACACGACCAAGCTTCGCTTCGACATCGGCGGCGGCGCGGAAGCGCTCGAGGCCGCGATCTCGGGCGATTACTTTTCCGATCCACAGGGGCGCGCCGACTGGGTCTGGTCGGACTTTTTCATCAACGGTGTGCGCTGGAAGTACGGACGCATCCCCGAATTGCCGCTGATCCAGCCGGAAAAGGTGACGCAGCTTCCGCTCGATATTCATCTCTCGAACGAGTACCGGTACGAGCTCGTGCGCGCGACCGACATGCTCGGTTATCGAACGTATGAAGTTCGCTTCGAGCCGCCGCCGAACGCCGCGGCAGAACTGCCGCTGTATCGCGGCACGGTCTGGATCGACGCAAAGACCTGGGCGCGCGTCCGGATCGCGATGGTGCAGCTCAATCTCACCGGTGAGGTGCTGTCGAACGAGGAGCGCGTCGACTTTGTGCCGTTCTCGCGCGAGACGAAAGCGCCGCTCGCGCCTGCAGCCGTGGCGGCTGCCGATCCGCGCGCGCTCTACTGGCTGCCGGTGAGCGTCGACGCGCAGCAGGTGATCTCCGCCGCCGGACGCGCGAGCGTCGTGCAGCGGACGACGATCTTCGAGAACTTCCGACTCGAGCCGACGGAGTACGACACGCTGCTCGCGCAGGCCTCCGCGTCCGACGCGCGCATGGTGCGCGAGACCGATGCCGGCCTCCGCTATCTCGAGAAGCGCGACGGCGAGCGTGTGGTGAAGGAGGGGTACGACACCGCGCAGACCTTCGCCCTCGGCGGCATTCACCACGACGAGGGACTCGAGTTCCCGGTCGTGCCGCTCGGCGGCATCGACTACTTCAACTTCAATCTGTTCGGCAAAGGCATTCAGACCAACGTCTTCTTCGCCGGAGTCGTGCTGGCCGTCAATGCGACGCATCCGAATGTCGGCGGCACGCGCACCAACGTCGGCATCGACTTTTTCGGCATCGCCATTCCGACCGAAAGTCAGATTTATCGCGGCGGCATCGAACGTCCGGAAGAGCGTGTGAAAGCGTTGCCGCTCGGCGCGTTTCTGCGCGCCGGACATCCATTCGCGCAGTTCGGCAAAGTCGACGTCTCGTTCGGCGTTTCGCATCAGACGTATCAGCGCGCCGAGGACACCGGTTCGTCGTTCGCGGTGCCGAGCGACACGTTCACGTTCACGCCCGGCATCGAACTGCGATACGCGCGGCGCGGCTGGTCGTTCGGAGCGTCGTACGACTACAACCGCCGCAGCACGTGGGAGCCGTGGGGCAATCTCGCCGAGTACGACCCGAAGCACCAGAGCTTCTCGCGGTTCGGCGCCTCGGTCGGCAAGAGCTTCTACCTGCCGAAGTTCCAGCGCATCGGCGTCGACCTGAACTACCTCGACGGCCGCAATCTCGATCGCTTCTCGAAGTACGAGCTCGGCTTCTTCGGCTCGCAGCGCGTGCACGGCGTGCAGTCGGGCTCCGTACGCGCCGAGAAGATGATGATCGGCCATCTCTCGTACGGCTTCGTTTTCTCCGAACAGTTCCGCGTCGAAGCGTTCTACGACCACGCGCTGCTCGATGACGCAACCGCGGGATGGCGCCAGGAACCGATTCAAGGCCTCGGCATCGCCGGCCAGACCATCGGCCCCTACGGCACCCTCCTCCGCCTCGACATCGGCAAAACGATCGGACGGAACGCGCAGGACGGCTTCGTGGCGAACGTGGTGTTCCTGAAGTTGTTTTAGGGGCATCCGGTGTGACGTATCATCATACTCATGGGCCGCGCGAAAATTGCCATCACCGTGGACGAAGAGGCGCTCG
>DASVUA010000963.1:0-7588 GCA_036387295.1 Thermoanaerobaculia bacterium
TGATTTGCCGTCGCGCCGACGGTGAGCACGAACGAGTTGATGTCGCGCGGCACGCCGAGGTTTTCCTCGGAAACGCGGAGCGCGGTCGGCAGAGTCGCGTTCGACGACGAGGTCGAAAAGGCCGTGATCATCACGGTCTTGATGCGGCGGAAAAACTCCAGCGGATTGATGCGCGACAACAGCCAGAGCGACAGCGAATAGACGCCGAACATGTGCAGCGACAATCCGAGCAGCACCGTCAGCACGAACCAGCCGAGGCTCGCCAGCAGGCCGAAGCCGAACCGCGCGGTCATGGTGAAGAGGAGGCAGAAGACCGCATACGGCGCGAGCCGCATGATGATCTGAATCGCCACCTCCGTCGCGGCGAACACCGCCTCAAGCACGCGCAGCAACGGCGCGGCGACGTCCTTGTCCACCATCGTGATGCAGGCGCCGAGAAACACCGCGAAGAACATCAGGCCGAGCATGTCGGGCGTTTCTTTTCCGACGGAGTGAAAAACGTTGGTCGGCACCAGCGTCTTGACGACTTTCAGGAGCGGCGCATCCGATTCCGCGGGGCCGCCGATCGCGCTCGAAACGCGCTTCGTCGCATCTTCGCCGTACCGCGCCGCGAGCTGCGCGCTGACCTCCGGCGAAATGCGCTTGCCTGGTTTGATGGTGTTGGCGAGCGTCAGGCCGATCACCACGCTGATTGCCGAAATGACCAGCGTATACACGAGCGATTTGAGGCCGATCCGTCCGACACGGCGCAGATCGCCGAGCCCCGCCACGCCCGCGACCAGGCTCGAAAAAACGAGCGGCACGACGATCAGCAGCAGCAGCCGGAGAAAGAGCTGCCCGATCGGATTGGTGATGTTGTCCGCGACGAAAAGGAGCTGCGGGTTGTCCGCGCCCATCACGGCATTGAGCGTTCCGCCGATCGCGGCGCCCGCGATGAGGCCGAGCAGAATCTTCGTGTGCAGCGGAATCCGTCTGTCAGACGCAGCCATGGCGCGGCATGGTACACGTACCGGCATGCCTCACAATCGTTTCCGCCGCGCGTTGCCGCGCATTGCTGCCGCCGCCCTGCTCGCAGGTCTGGTCCTCGGCGTATGGGCATTCTGGTGGGAGCCTCGCCGGCTGGTGGTCCGCGAAGCGCGCATCCCTCTGGTCTGCTGGCGTGGCGCGCCGTTGCGGATCGCCGTCGTTTCCGATCTGCACATCGGCTCGCCCTACACAGGTGTCCGCAAGCTGGAAGACGTCGTCCGCCGCATCAACGAGGGGAAGCCGGACGTCGTCGTGCTCCTCGGCGATTTCGTCATTCAGGACGTCGTGGGCGGCGAGTTCGTACCGCCCGAAACGATTGCCGCGAAACTCGCGGCATTACGCGCGCCGCTCGGCGTCTATGCCGTTCTCGGCAATCACGACTGGTGGCTCGACCCCGTTCGCGTCGCCACGGCATTCGAACGTGCCGGCGTACGGATGCTCGAGGACCGCGCCGCCCGCATTGCCGGCGGCCGTTTGTGGCTCGTCGGAATCAGCGATTACATGGAAGGGCGTCACGACGTCGCGCGCGCCTTCGCACAGGTCAGCGATGACGGCCCGGTGGTCGTCATCACCCACAATCCCGACGTCTTTCCTCACATCCCGGCGCGGGCCTGTCTGACGCTCGCCGGTCATACGCACGGCGGTCAGGTCGCAGTGCCGTTCGCGGGACGTCCGGTCGTCCCGTCGAAATACGGGCAGCGGTATGCAATCGGCCATATCCACGAAAGCGGCAAACAGCTCTTCGTCACGTCCGGCGTGGGGACGAGCATCATTCCGGTTCGCTTCGGCGTCCCGCCCGAAATCGTGTTTCTCACCGTTTCCGTGTGATCGATCTCCCACAAACCGCAATTTGCGGAGCGACGGACAACTGTTGAATGCGCGTCGTGTGTGCGCCTGCGCAGCGAAACGGTCGCCGGCGATGCTTCGTACGGAAGGGAAGGGTTGCCCGTCCCGCGGTGTTACGGGGGGACCGTTTCAGGTAGAATTCCGCCTTCTTCGACCCCGCCTGCGCGCCCACCGAACTCTCGCCCGGTGCGCGGGACAAGCAAACAGGAGCAACGATCAGTGACTGCAACTCTCGAAACAACGACACATCAGTTTGACGCCGCCGTTGCGGCGGATCGCCCTGCATACAAGGTTCGCGATCTGAATCTCGCCACGCTCGGGCGCAACGAAATCCGCCTCGCCGAGCACGAAATGCCGGGCCTCATGTCGGTCCGCGCTCAGTACGGCAAAGACAAGCCTCTGCGCGGTGCGCGTGTGATGGGATCCCTTCACATGACGGTGCAGACGGCGGTGCTCATCGAGACGCTCGCCGACCTCGGCGCGGACGTCCGCTGGGTGAGCTGCAACATCTTCTCGACCCAGGACCACGCGGCGGCCGCGGTGGTGGTCGGCCGTCCGGAGACCGGCGGCACGATCGACAATCCGCGCGGCATTCCGGTTTTCGCCTGGAAAGGGGAGACGCTCGAAGAGTATTGGTGGTGCACGTCCGAGGCGCTCATGTGGCCGGACGGCAGCGGCCCGACGCTCATTGTCGACGACGGTGGTGACGCGACCCTCCTCGTCCACAAAGGCGTCGAATACGAAGGCAGCGGACGCGTTCCGGAATTCAACCCGTCCGACGAGCCGGAAGAATGGGGCGTCATTCTCGACCTCCTGCGCACCGAGCTGACGCGCGATCCGCAGCGCTGGACGCGTGTCGCAAAGGACCTGCGCGGCGTTTCCGAGGAGACCACGACCGGCGTGCATCGTCTGTATCAGATGCAGGAGACCGGCACGCTGCTCTTCCCGGCCATCAACGTCAATGACTCCGTCACCAAGTCGAAATTCGACAACATCTATGGCTGCCGCCACTCGGTCATCGACGGCCTCAATCGCGCCACGGACGTCATGATCGCCGGCAAGCTGGCGGTCGTCTGCGGTTTCGGCGAAGTCGGAAAAGGCTGCGCGCAGGCACTGCGGGGACAGGGTGCACGCGTCGTGGTCACCGAAATCGACCCGATCTGTGCGCTGCAGGCTGCAATGGAAGGCTTCGAAGTGCGGACGCTGGAAAGCGTCGTCGACAGAGCCGACATCTTCGTCACCGCCACCGGCAACAAAGACGTCATTACGGCCGATCACATGGCGCGCATGAAGCACAACGCCATCGTCAGCAACATCGGCCACTTCGACAACGAGATCGACATGGCGGGCCTCAAGAAGGTCTCCGGCATCCGCAAAGTCAACATCAAGCCGCAGTACGACGAATGGATCTTCGCCGACGGCCACGCTGTGCTGATCCTGGCCGAAGGGCGTCTCATGAACCTCGGCTGCGCCACCGGGCATCCGTCGTTCGTCATGTCTGCGTCGTTCACGAATCAGGTGCTCGCGCAGCTCGCGCTCTGGAACAACAAAGGCGAATACGACAAGCAGGTGTATGTCCTGCCGAAGCAGCTCGACGAAGAAGTGGCGCGCCTCCATCTCGCGCACCTCGGCGTCGAATTGACCGCCTTGACCGACGACCAGTCCAAATACCTCGGCATTCCTGTGGAAGGGCCGTACAAGTCCGACCAGTACCGTTATTGACGCCGAATAACAGAAATTTACATACCGCGGGCGGGCCGAAATGGCCCGCCCGCTTTGTTTTTGTATTGACATGGCCATTTCATTGCACAAGACTTTGTGCGTGAGTGCGACATGAGGAGGAGTGAAATGCCCAGACCCAGAAAAAATGCAGCACAGTCCACCGGTTCCACAGGTTCTACACGTTCCACAGTCTCTACCGGTTCGACCGGCACGACCGGCGGAAACACCGGCTATGCGGGAACGACCGCAACGGCCGCTTCGACCGGCACTGAGTCGAAGATCACGCACGGCCAGGCCGCGTATGTGCTCGATCGTCTCATCGCCGAGCGCCGCGTGACCCGGACGGACGTGAATCGCTATGTGGCCGAAATGGGCCGCGAAATCAGCGAGCTCGAACGCCGCCTGACGGCATTGCGTGAGGCTCATGGCGGCGCGATTGCCGCCGTCGCCGCAACGGTCGCTGCTGGCGCCGCTGCCGCGGTTGCGGTGGCTCGCCGCCGTCCGGGCCGTCCCGCCGGCCGTCCGGCCGCCATTGCAGTTTCGGCCACCGCGACGCCTGCCACCCCCGGCCGTCGTCCCGGCCGTCCTGTCGGATCGGGCCGTAAGCCTGGCCGTCCGGCCGGCTCCGGTGCGACGAGCGCGTCGGCCACGCCGACCGCGATCAGCAGCACCGACGTCCCGGCAGCGAGCGGTTCCACCGGCGGCGCCCAGGGCGGCGCAAAGCGCGGCCGTAAAGCGACCGCCGAAATCACCGCCGGCCAGCTCGCGTCGCGTCAGTTGCAGGGCCGCTATCTCGCTCTCGTGCGCCAGTTCCCTGAGAACAAGCGCGCGCAGTACGCGCGTACGGCCAAGGAACGCGGCCGTGAGATCGCGATCCGCGAAATGCAGGACGCACTCAAGCGGTAATCCGGCAGGCTACGGTTCTCGTGAAAAGGGCGCACGTTCGTGCGCCCTTTTTGTTTGCCGGAAGATTGTCGCGACGCCGTTCTATGCGTCGCCTGAGCCGCGTCTCGATGCGCGCTACGGCTTTTTCGGCAGCGCGCGGATGTACGCCACCAGTTCCTTCACCTGTTCGGCGGAAACGCTTGTCTTGAAGGCCGGCATCTTGCCGCGGCCCTCCAGGATTGCGGCCGCCAGTTCCGCGTCGCTCTGTTTCTGCACCTCGTCACAACGGAGATCGCGTGCTTTCATCGATTTTCCCGCCGGCGTGTTGCCGCTGCCGTCCGCGGCATGGCAGGTCGCGCAGGCTTTCTGGCGATACAGTGCGGCACCCGGCTCGGCCGTAAAGGCAGGATTCGTGAAGAGGAACGGGAGCAGAAACAGGAGTCGTCGCATCGTCAGGGAGGATAACAAGGTGAAGTCGCTTCTGGTTATTTGTGTACTTTTTGTTGCGTGTGGCCGCCAGGCGCCGCGATCCACAGAAACATCCTCGGCACCGCGATCCGGACTGCCGGCAGCCGCCACGCAGAGTGCCGACTCGACGATCTCCGATGAAACGCCGCAGCTGCCTCCCGCCGATCGTCCCGCGTCCGCAACGCCCGCTCCGAGCGGCACGATCGTCGAGATCGCCGACGCGCCGGCGAAAGCGAAAAACATCACCATTGAGAGCGTGACGCTCGGAAATCCGCTGATCGTCACCGGAACCGCGCGGACGTTCGAGAACAGCGTGTCGCTGCGCGTGCGCGATGCAAACGGGCAGCTGATCAGCGAGAACTTCACCACCGCCACCGGCGAGATGGGGCAGTTCAGCCCTTATCGCGGCTCTCTGTGGCTGACGCGGCATCCCGGCAAACGGGTGATCGTCGAAGCGCTCGAATATTCGGCGCGCGACGGCTCGGAGCAATCGGTGGTGCGCGTCGAGCGTCCGTTCGCAATCGAGTCGGTCAATGCGCGACTCTTTTTCCCTGACGCGACCTGCAGCGGTGTCAAACCGTTCGCGCGCGCGATCCCCAAGAGTGTGTCGATGGCGCGCCTGCTGGTCGAAGCGCTGATCGCCGGCCCGGCGGCCACAGAAAAACGTGCCGGCGCGGCGGCTCCGTTTCCGGAGGGCTCGCGCGTCCAATCGGTCAATCTCCGCGACGGCACATTGACCGTCGATTTCAACGAACGGCTCCGGAATGTAGGCGGATCCTGTCAGGCCCAGATGATTCGCGCCGCCGTCACCGAAACGCTCCGCCAGCTGCCGACCGTGAAAAAGGTCGTCATTACGGCCGGCGGCAGCGAGCCTCTGGCCCTGCAGCCGTAAGCGCTACACTCCGGGCGATGCGCAGACTCGCACTCCTGCTCCTGATTGCGCTTCCTCTCTTCGGCGGGGAAACGACTGTGACGTTGTTCCATTTCTCCGATTACCACTCGCACGCTCTTCCGTTTTACACAGACGACGGCGAGCGGGGAGGCGTTGCCCGCGCGATCGGTTATCTCGAGCGGCAGAAGCGCCGCGGCGCGCTGGTCTTCAACGGCGGCGACACGATGAACAAAGGGGCGCCGGCGTGGTCGGACCAGTTTCAATGCGCTGAATGGAGCTGGTGGAACGGCGTCGTCGACGCGATGGCGTTCGGCAATCACGACAGCGATTACGGCTTCGCGGCGTTCGAGCGCTGCCGGCAATCGACCCGTTATCCGATCCTCAGCGCGAATACAGCGGGCATGCGTCCGTATCACGTCTTTATGCGCAACGGATTGCGGATCGGCGTGTTCGCGATCGCCGGAAACGATTTCTCGTCACTGGTCAAAGTGCCGCAACTCACGTTCAGCGACCCGGTGGCCGCGGCGCGAGACGCGGTGCGGCAGCTCCGCGAAACGGAGAACGTCGATGCGGTGGTGATGATCGGCCACCAGCACGCCGAGGACGATTACGCGCTCGCGCGTGCCGTCCCTGGAATCGATCTCATATTCGGATCGCACAGCCATCTGAAACGGGAGCTCGTCCAGATTCCAGGAACGCGCACCTGGTTCATCTCACCGTCGCAATACCTGACCTACATCAGCTGGGTCGAGCTGCATTTCGCCGACGGAACCCTCGGCGCCATCGACGGCGCACTCGTACCGGTCGACGCGCGCATGCCCGAAAACTCCGCGATTGCACAGCGGGTCGCGCGGATGCAGCGCGAGCTCGAACGCCAGATGCCCGAGCTGTTTCAACCGATCGGCTCACTGGCCGAGCCGTTGTCTGTAGAAGCGCTCGCCCAACGCGCGCTCGAAACGATGCGCGGCATCACCGGCGCCGAGGTCGCCATCTCGACGACCAGCAGCTTCCGCCGCCCGCTCCCGTCGGGCCCATTGACCATGGAACTGCTGCGAGGCGCCCTGCCATACGACAACGAAATCGTCGTCTGCACGATGGGGGGAAGCGACCTGCAACGGCTGCAACACGAGTCATTTGTATCCGCGCCCGAACCGCTGGTCCCCGCCCGCACCTACAAAGCCGCCACCACCGATTACCTGGCGAATCGCGAGAAACTCGACTGCACAAAGACAGGAAAACGCGTCCGGGCCGAGCTACAGAAGACGTTCTGAACGCGGTGTGAGCAATAGTGATGTGTGATCCCGAGTGAAGTCGGGGATCCCTTGCTGGTGCACGAGCGATCGCGTTTCCTTGTCTTGTCATCCTGAGCCCCGAAGAGGGCGAAGGACCTTCTCCGTTGCATGCTGGAAGGTCCTTCGCCGTCTACGCGGCTCAGGATGACAAACGGGTGTGCAGTGCAGCCCCGTAAACGTTGTGTCATCCCGAGCGAAGTCGAGGGATCCCCTGCTAGTGCACGACGATCCCGCTGTTTGGAGGGGATTCCGCGCCAAGGCGCGGAATGACACAGGGGGTGCGTTATGTGTCATGCACGATGGTCGTGCTGTCGGCAGGGGATTCCTCGACTACGCTCGGAATGACACGTGTGCGAAATGGACGCGCGTTTCCCCTACTTGTCATCCTGAGCCCCGAAGAGGGCGAAGGACCTTCTCCGTTGCATGCTGGAAGGTCCTTCGCCGTCTACGCGGCTCA
>DASVUA010000964.1:0-2564 GCA_036387295.1 Thermoanaerobaculia bacterium
TTTGCGCCCGAGCACCATCTCGCCGCTTCGCCGGCGAACATCCTCGGCGTTCTTTCGCTGATCTTCTGGGCGCTCATCCTCATCATTTCCATCGAGTACCTCGTCTTCGTCATGCGTGCGGACAACCGCGGCGAGGGAGGGATCGTCGCGCTGATGTCGCTGGTGGGGTCGAAGCAGACTCCGTCGCGGCGGCGCGCGATTCTCGTCGGGCTCGGGCTCTTCGGTGCGGCGCTTCTTTACGGCGACGGGATGATCACGCCCGCGATCTCCGTCCTCTCGGCGATCGAGGGTCTGAACGTCGCGACGCCGGTCTTCGGGCCGTATGTCGTCTGGATCACGACCGCCGTGCTCATCGGTCTCTTCACCGTTCAAAAGTACGGCACGGCCAAAGTGGGCGCGATTTTCGGTCCGGTGATGCTGGTCTGGTTCAGCGTGATCGCGGTGATGGGGATTTCGCACATCATCCATGAGCCGAGCGTGCTGCAGGCCGTGATGCCGACGCACGCGATCAATTTCTTCATCCGCAATCAGGGGACCGGCTTTCTCGTCCTCGGCTCTGTGTTTCTCGTCATCACGGGCGGCGAGGCGTTGTACGCCGACATGGGACATTTCGGCATCCGTCCCATTCGCTGGGTCTGGTTCGGCTTCGTTCTGCCGGCGCTGCTGCTGAACTATTTCGGCCAGGGTGCGTTCCTGCTGCACACGCCGGAAGGTGTCGCGAATCCGTTCTTCCGGATGGCGCCGCAGTGGGCGCTGATTCCCCTGGTCATCCTCGCCACGCTCGCCGCGAGCATCGCCTCGCAGGCCGTGATTTCCGGCGCGTTCTCGCTGACGCGGCAGGCCGTGCAGCTCGGCTATCTGCCGCGCATTCGCATCCGTCACACTTCGGCGCGCGAGATCGGGCAGATCTACATCCCCTCGGTCAACTGGTTCCTGATGATCTCGGCGATCGCGCTCGTCTTCGCGTTCCGGGAGTCGGGACGCCTCGCCGCCGCGTACGGCGTCGCCGTGACGGCGACGATGGGAATCACCACCACATTGACCGCCGTCTACGCGCGCGACCGCTGGCGCTGGCCGCTCGCGGGCGCGGTTGCGTTTGCCGTCTTCTTCCTTTGCTTCGACCTGTCGTTCTTCGGCGCGAACCTGGTGAAGGTGTGGGAAGGCGGCTGGTTCCCGCTGTTCGTCGGTCTCTCGATCTTCACGCTGATGTCGACGTGGCGCGCGGGTCGGCGCATCCTCAACCAGCGGCTCGCCGAGGGAGTGTTGTCGATCGACGCGTTCGTCAACGAGCTCGGAAACGGGCGCGTGCACCGCGTTCCGGGAACCGCGATCTTCATGTCGCGCAGCTCGGATGGCGTGCCGACCACGCTGCTGCACAACATCAAGCACAACAAGGTCGTGCACAAACAGGTGGTGCTGCTGACCGTCGAAACCGAGGAGACGTCGCACCTCGCCACCGACGAGCGTTACGAGTGGACGGAGCTCGGACATGGCGTTTACCGCCTCACGGTCCGCTTCGGCTACATGGAAGATCCCGACATCCCCGCCACGCTCGAAAAGATTCAGAGCGGCCCGGTGACGTTCAATTCGATCGCCACCAGCTACTTCCTCGGACGCGAGACGCTTATCCCCACCAAACGCCCCGGCATGGCCATCTGGCGCGAGCATCTCTTCTCCTGGATGATGCGCAACTCCTCGAGCGCGGCCGGCTTCTTCAATCTTCCGGCGAACCAGGTGATCGAGCTCGGCGCGCAGGTCGAGTTGTAAATCGGCCATCGCTCGTCGGCGCCGTCGCGTTCGGCTTACTATGAGCGGTCGATGTCCGAGTCACCCATCCCCGGAATCCCTACCGAATCGTACTGGAGCGCGTCGCCCGATTTTCGTGCGCTCTGCCGGCGCAAGCTGAGCGCGGCGGCATTCGCGTGGGCGGAGCCGCAGCTGGAATCGATGGGGGAGCGCGCGGCGAAAGAAGTGGCGCCGCTCGCCGCGATCGCCGATCGCGAGCAGCCGCGTCTCATCACACACGACGCGCGCGGAGAGCGGATTTCGCGCGTCGAGTATCACGCGTCCTATCGCGAGATGGAGCGCATCGCATACGGCTCCGGGATGATCGCGATGAAGTACGAGACGCACGAGCACACGCACGCCGCGCCGTTCGTCGGTTTCGCACTCGGGTATCTCTTCGCCATGGCGGAGTCGGGGCTTTATTGCCCGTTGTGCATGACCGATGGCGTTGCGCGCGTGCTCACACGTCACGGGACGCAGGAGCAGGTGAGGCGTGTCGTGCCGCACCTCACGTCGCGGGATCCGGCCACGCTCTGGACGGGCGGCATGTTTCTCACCGAGCGCGCCGGCGGCTCGGACGTCGGTGCGAACGAGACGATCGCGCGGAAAGACGCCGACGGCACGTGGCGCCTCACTGGACACAAGTGGTTCTGCTCGAACGTCGACGCCGAGGCGGTGCTCGTCACCGCGCGGGTCGAAGGGGCGAGTGAAGGCACGAAGGGACTGCGGACGTTTCTGCTCCTCACGCGCGACAACCCCGGCTTCACGATCGAGCGCCT
>DASVUA010000965.1:0-3175 GCA_036387295.1 Thermoanaerobaculia bacterium
GTTCGCGGCAGGGCCGATGGTGAAGCCGTTGTTGAAGTCGTTCACCTCGCTCTGTCCCGCGAGCGGCGGCGTGCAGCCGTTGCCGAGCGCCACGACGTCGGCATCGACGGAAAACCCGCTGGGCGCCCCTTGAAGGGCACGCGCGCGCATCGAGGCAATCATCCACGCCTGCGTGGCGTGAGGTCTCGTTGGATCGTCGAGGTTGACGAAGACCCAGCCGGCGACCGCATCGTCCTCGACAGGCGGAAATACGTCGCTGTCGTTCACGCTCACGCGCGCCGCAGCGGGCAGCAGGGTGTCATACGGAAGAATGCAGCAGATCGGATCGGAAAGAATGGTCGCGTTTTCCTCTTCATCGAAGCGGATCACTTCGGCGACGCCGATGTGTTCGTTGACGGCGTGAGTGCCACAGGCGGCTTCATTGAGCT
The DNA here is from genome assembly GCA_036387295.1 of Thermoanaerobaculia bacterium. Lineage (GTDB taxonomy): Bacteria > Acidobacteriota > Thermoanaerobaculia > Gp7-AA8 > Gp7-AA8 > QHVT01. The sequence goes on from DASVUA010000965.1 coordinate 429, forward strand.
TCGCCCCTTCACGCCAGATCTTGAAATCGGTACTGAACCCGCCCGCTCCGCCCGCGATCCAATGCGACGCGAATTGCGACGGAAGCGGTTGACGTCCGTCCAGAGCCGGAGCGGCGGCCGATTGATAACGGCTGTAGAACGTCCGCGGGAAATTGCTCTGATAGGTCTGAGGATCCGCGATCCGCGCCGCGGCGGTGCCGCCCTCCGGGATCGCACGAATGTGCACCAGCGGGCCGCCTTCCGAGTAATTGGCGGCGCCATTGATCTGCTGGTAATCGCCCACCAGCACATTGTCGAAAAGGAGCTCGTCGCGGTAATACGATTCGTCGATGGGCGAGGCGATTCCGCAACGGCGCACGACGTCGATCGTCGCATAGCCGATGGCCCGTTCGTGCCGGCCGCCGACTGCCCCGCAGGCGGGGTTGCTGCCGAGTGCGGCCACTGTCCCTTTTGTGAAAGCGTCGCGCAGGCGGGCGCGGTAAAACGGAGGAACGGACACCGGGAGGAAGTAGCAGGTGTCGTTCGCGATGAGAGGGTTCTTCCTCGAGAAATCGCCTTCGCTCGATCCTCTCCCCTCGAACCCGGTGCCGTGCGGCGGCGCGATGAGGCCGAGAGCGAGAATGTCGTACAGGCCGATGCTCTGTACGTCATAGCCGGTGAGATAAATATTGAAGCTGACGACCGGAAAGGCCCAATCGGTCCAGAGTGTCACGAGTGCGATCTGTTCGACATTCGAGACATTCGTCACAGTGATGAGCGTGTTTTCACCCGCGCCGTTTGGACGGTCGAGATCCACTTCGAAATAGGGGACGAGGAGCGTGGCCGCCGGCAGCAGCGCGATGTCGCAACTGTCATCGTTGTTCGTCGACGTCGGACGGCCGCTCGCATGAATCGCCGCCTGTAATGCACTGGTCCACATCAGAAGTACCGCTGCAATCATCAGCCGCTTGTTCATGACGCTCTCCTGTCTCACGGGTTCACACTCGGCGCCGGCCCCACAGGGACGGTGCCTCGGGGATCAATTTCGCTGAGCGCTGCTGCCGGAGAGCAACCGTTGCCCAGGGCGACGGCCGCAGTGTCGACCGAGAAGCGTCCGGCCGCCTCCATGGATGACGTCACCCACGCCTGCCGCGCGACCGGTTCGTCTTCGACCGCAAGGTTCATGTAAATCCATCCGTTGTTCGCGTCCCAGAACGGTTCAGGGAAGAAGGATCCGGAACGGTCCATCGGGGCTTTGACCACGGCGCTGGTCACGAATTCGAGCACGATTGGCGTACAGACCGGCCCGTCGTTGGGCGCAGCGCCCACCGCGTTTTCCTCGTCGTCGAACGTGACGAACTCCACGATCTGCAATTTCGCGTTGCATTTGTACGCCGTGCAGGGCACGCCGGGGCCGGTCCAGCCCTGGCGCCAGATCTTGATCCACGTCCTGAACGCGCCCCCGAATTCGTCGTAGATGAACCGTGCTGCGAACGCCGACGGGAGCGGCTGACGTCCGTCGAGTTTCGGTTGTGCGGCCGATTGAAAGCGGCCATAGAAGGTATTGGGAAAATTCGTTTTGCCGTCCTCGCCGCGAATCGAGCGAATGTGCACCAGCGGACCGCCTTGCGCGAAGTTCAGTGCCGGATTGAGCTGCTGGTATTCACCGACGAGCACATTGTCGTGCCGGATGACGTCTCTGTAATACGCGGTCTCGGTCGGAAGGGTGGTCTCGCACGAGGCGACGACGTCGATCGTCACATACCCGATCGCGGTCGGGTGCCGGCGGCTCGTGTCGCCGACCCCGGGACAGGCGGGCGCGTTGCCGGAGGCGGGGATCGTTCCGGTCGTCAATGCCTGCCGCACCCGCTGCAATGCCGACGGCGGGATCTGCGAGGGGAGGTCGCCGCAGGCGCTGACGTTCAACGCCGGGTTCGAGTGCGAGTACATCCCGGTCGGCGATGGCCCGAGGCCTGTTCCCGTCGGAGGCGCAATCCGGCCGTCGCGAATGACGTCACCCAGATTGATGCTCTGCACGTCATACCCGGTGAGATACAGGTTGAAACTGAAGACCGGATAGGCCCGGTCGGTCCAGATGGTGACGCGCGCGATCTGCTCGGCATCACCGATGTTCGTCACTGTGAAGAGCGTCGTCTCTCCGCGGACGTTCGCGACGTCGACTTCAAAGTAGGGGAGGAGGAGCGTCGCCGCGGGGAGCAGCGCGATGTCGCAACTGTCATTGTTGTTCGTAGTGGAAGGTCCGCCTCGCGCGTGCAGTCCAGCGAACGCAGGCGCGGCCGAACCGGAGAGAAGCAAAACCAGGAGCGCCGTGGGGAACCATCGCATTCGCGACCTCCGAGACGCGAAGTTTATGGTGTTATCGCATCGCCAGTCAACAAAGAATGCTGTTTCGGCAAGTCACTGCCGCTTCTCGAGCGCTTCTCTCACCCCGCGCAGCTCCGCGGCCACTGCACGGAGCGCCGAAGCGAGCTCCGGTTCATGTGCGGCCTCGGCTTGTGGCGCGGCCGCCGCCGCGGCCGGCGCTGCAGCACGCACGCCGCGCATTTTCGTATAAAGAAAATCGCGCACGCGCTCGAATTCATGCAGCCCCTCGAGCGTCATCTCCGCCGACGCGGACGCGCTGGCGGTCTGGATCTGAATGCGCGCGAGCCTCAACCAGCGCTCGACGATGTTGCTCGTGAGATGGATGTCCTGAATGCGGGCGTACGTGAGCGTGATCTGCCGCCGGAAGAGAATCCCCCAGCTCA
>DASVUA010000966.1:0-4066 GCA_036387295.1 Thermoanaerobaculia bacterium
CCCCCCCCCGCCGCTCCACTAAACACACGCGCACCTCAGATCACACCGTCGGCGTGATCGTGTAGTCCACCATCGCGTCGTAGTACTCGCGATTTCCTTCATAGGCGCGGCGCATCACCAGCGCGTCGCGATCGAGGGCGCGATCGACTGCCAGCACACCGTCGAGATGATCGATCTCGTGCTGCAGCAGTTCCGCAACTGCCGGCTCCACATCCCGCCATTCGTGCGCCCTTCCCTGCTCGTCGACGAACGAGAGCGACAGCGAGGCATGGCGGCGCACGCGCACGAGCAGATCGGGGAAGCTCATGCAGTCATCCCACATCGTGAAGGTCTCGTCGCTGCGGGACGTGATCACAGGATTGACGAGGAAGAACGTGCCGCGCCCGAGGTTCATGGCGATGAAGCGCTGCGCGATGCCGATCTGCGGCGCAGAGATCGCGCGGCCGAAGCCGTGGCGTTTGCGAAACGCCTCGAGCATCGCGGCGAGCGCATCGAACGGCGCCGCGTCATAGCGTTCGACTTCGCTCGAACGAACGCGCAGACGCGGGTCGCCGAGAAGGAGCACGTCTTCAAGCATGGAGCCTCGCAAACAACTCGCGCGTGATGTTTGATCCCGTCGCGATCACGACGGCGTTTCGCTCCCGTTTGCGCAGCCAGGCAGCGAGCCCGGCCGCGCCGGACGGCTCGACGAGGATGTGCGCGCCGAGCGCCATTTCACGTGCAGCCGCGAGCAGTTCGTCGTCCGGAATCACGAGCGCATCGTCGACGTGCTGCACGAGCAGATCGAGCGCGAGCTGCGCCGGCACGCGGCACACCAGACCGTCCGCCACCGTATCGATCGGGCGTTCGATGGCGCGCCGCGCGTGAAAGCTTTCCACCATCGCCGGCGAGCCCTTGGCCTGGACCGCGATCACGCGGACGTGCGGATGCGTTTCTTTGATCGCGATCGCCACGCCGCTGGCGAGCGAGCCGCTCCCCATCGGTACGTAGACCACGTCGATCAGATCGAGCGCGTTCGCGATCTCGAGGCCGACCGTGCCGGCGCCTTCGATCACTCCCTCGCTCTCGCCGTCGTCGACGAATGCGAGCCCTTCCTCGCGCGCGAAGGCGATCGCGAGCTCTTTCGCCGCGTCGAGATCGTGACCTCCTTCGTGAATCGTCGCGCCGAGGAGCTCGATCTTCGCGCGCTTGGTCGGATTCGCGGCGTGCGGGAGAAAGATGTGCGCGGCGATCCCGGCCACACGCGCGGCCCACGCCACGCCCTGGCCGTGATTGCCGGTCGATGACGTCACGGCGCCGCGCATGCTCGCCTCGCGCAGCAACGCGTTGAGCGCGCCCCGCCACTTGAACGATGCGATCGGCGAGACAGTTTCGTTCTTCACCCAGACGTCGAGCAGCAACGCCCGGACGAGCGGCGTCGGTTGCGCGAACGGCCGAAGCCGTTCGGCGGCGGCGCGTACGTCGATCAACGCGGCGCTCCTGAGCTCGTGCTGTGCGTGCGGAGAAAAGGCATGCGGCGGGAGGCGGATTATATGATCGCGCACGTGAAAGAGATGACGTTCCACGTCCGCACCACCGCGCGCGAACAGATCCTCATCATCACGCGCGAAGTGAACGCCGCGCTCGCGAAACTCACCAGCGGCGACGGCATCTGCACGATCGTCGTGCCGCACACCACCTGCGCGATCAGCGTCAACGAGAACGCCGATCCCGATGTCCCCACCGACCTCACGAACGCGCTGCGCGCGATGATCCCCGACGTCCGCTTTCAACACGGCGAAGGCAACTCGGATGCGCACCTGCTCTCGATGCTCATCGGCGTCTCGCTCAGCTGGCCCTATCGCGACGGCCAGCTCGTGCTCGGCACATGGCAGGGCGTTTACTTTGTCGAGCTGGATGGGCCGCGGGAGCGGTCGGTGTCGGTGTATGTCGTTTAACGTGGGGTGAAGGTGTCATTCCGCGCTTCAGCGCGGAATCCCCTGCAGATGAGTAACGGCGTTTCGCTTCGGCAGGGGATCCCGCGCTGAAGCGCGGGATGACAACCGTCGACGCGCGCGAGAGATACACTCAACGCATGTTCGACGTCATCGTCCTCGGCGGCGGCACCGCGGGGCTCGTCACCGCTTCCGGCTGCGCGCGGCTGGGACGGAAGGTTGCGCTGATCGAGCGTCACGCGCTCGGCGGCGATTGTCTCTGGACCGGCTGCGTGCCGACCAAGGCGCTCGTGGCGTCGGCGAAACTCGCGCATCAGATGCGCAACGCGCACCTCTTCGGATTCGAGCCGGTCGTGCCGCGCGTCACGCCGAAATCGATCATGGATTCGATGCGCGAGCAGCGCCGGCTCATCAGCCGCCACGACGATCCGGAGAAGTTCCGCAAGCTCGGCATCGACGTCATCGAAGGAGACGCGCGCTTCGTCGAGCCGCACGCGATCTCCGTGAACGGGCGGACATTGCAGGCGAAAGACATCGTCATCGCCACCGGCGCGCGCACTGCGCTGCCCCCGGTGGAAGGGCTGCAGGAAACCGGCTTTCTCGATCACGCCTCTTTCCTCGAGCAGGATGCGTTTCCTCCCTCGATTCTCATTCTCGGCGGCGGCTACATCGGGATCGAGTTCGCGCAGATCTTCGCCCGTTTCGGTTCGCTCGTGACGGTCGTCGAAGCGCGCGGCGAGATCATCGAGCGGGAAGACGCCGACGTGATCGCTCGCGTGCGCGACGTGCTTTCCGTCGAAGGGACCGATCTCCTCAGCGGCTGGTCCGCAAAGTCGGTGCGCGCCGAGGGAGGGAAGAAGATCGTGCGCATCGCGAACGAGCAGAACGCGACGCGCGAGCTCACGGTCGACGAGGTCTTCGTCGCGGCAGGACGGCGCGGCAACACCGACGCGCTCGGCCTCGAAGCGGCGGGCGTGCAGGTGGAGCGCTCGTGGGTCGTGGTCGACAAGTTCCTGCAGACGACCGCGCCGCGCGTGTGGGCCTGCGGCGACGTGAATGGAGGGCTGCAGTTCACGCATGTCGCCGCGTACGAAGCGGTGAAGCTCGTGCGCAACATGCTGTTTCCCGGCAAATCGGCGGTCGATTACACCGACATTCCGTGGACGCTGTACACCGACCCGGAGGCTGCACACATCGGGCTGACGGAAGCGGAGGCGCGCGCGAAACATGGCGACGATGTGCGCATTTACAAGGTGGAGCTGAACGACGTCGATCGCGCGGTCGTCGATCGTACGGTCGATGGTCTCATCAAGCTGGTGTGCGACAGGAAAGGGAGGATCCTCGGCGCGCACGTGCTGAGTCCGAACGCCTCGACGCTCATCGAAGAAGTAGTCCTCGCGCGGCGGAACGGCTTGAAGGTGAGCGATCTCGCGCAGCGCATTTCGTCCTATCCCTCGCTCGCCGACGGCATCCAGAAAGCGGCCGGGCTGTACTACCAGGATCTCGCGAGCGGGCTGGCCGGCAAGATCGGCAAGAAGGTCGCGGCGTGGTCGCAATGAAACCGCGCCTCTTTCTGCTGTTGACGCTCGCCTTCTTCGCGTATGGCGCGTCGCCGGCACGTCCGGTGATCGATCGCGCCGCGCGCGAGGTGCGCATCGCGGCGGTCGTGCAGCCACACGCGATGGCGCGGCCGTTCGGCGTGCAAGGACATCACGCGATCGTCTGGAAGGGTGGAAAAGCAAAGTATTGGGCGCTCTTTTCGGCGGAAGTGAGCGATGCCGCGGTTCGCGCGGCGCTCGACTCCCTCGGCGCCCGGCGAGGCGAGAACCTGACGCCCGACACCTGGAACGCGCGCGAAAACGAACGGAACGCCGAGCCCGACAAGCGCGTCGACGGCTCGCACATCGACGTGTTCGTCGAATGGAAAGGCTCGAAACGCGTGCCGCTCGCGCACCTCATCGCGGAAGAAGGTCACGAGCCGCCGCTGCTGGATTTCCGTTATGGAGGACATCAGCAGTGGCAGAAGGACTTCAAGTCGGGCTGCATCGTCTGTCTCTACTCCTGCCCTGGCGGTGCGATCGGCAACCGGGCGCACACGATTCGCGATTACGTGCGCGACGGCGTCGTCTATG
>DASVUA010000967.1:0-3814 GCA_036387295.1 Thermoanaerobaculia bacterium
TTGCTGGCCAGGCTGAGAGCATTGCGCGCGAGGTTGAAGCGCACGACGCGACGGGGTGCGAATCTCGCTCGCGCGCGAATCACTGCGAGCGAACATCAGTATGGAGTGCGGCGGCAGAGCCGCCGCTTTCTACGTGTCGCCACGGCGGCTAATGCGGCGGCTTTGCCGCCGCACTCCAAACTGAAGCCAGCGGCGCTATGTGGAGTGCGGCGACGCGAGTCGCCGCATTTCCTTGCGCGAGCCGCAGCTCGCGCTGCGGCAGGGACAGCGGCGACTGGCGTAGCCGCACTCCACACTGGGGTCGTGCGCTGAATCGAAGCGCACAATGCACCGGCGTGCGCTCAGCGCGCACGGCCGAAGCTCTCCTTGACGAATCCGGCGGCGCGCGTTATTCAGATCGTCTGGAGGTCGGGTATGGACCGGAGTCGCGGGACAGCAGTTCGCATTGTGGTGCTGTTTGTGGCGCTCCTGGCGCCGCTCGTTGCCTCTGGGCAGCTCGTCGTCGATTATGCGTTGCAGCTGCTGCCGAGCGGGGTGGCGTATCCGACCGGCGAGGTCGGCTACGCGCTCGTTGTGACGGCCAATTGGTCGACCAACGATCAGGAGCCGTTCACCGTGCAGCTCACCGTGCCGCCGGGGCTCGAGCTGACCGGCACGCAATGCTTCGGCTATCCAGGCATCGTCAGCTTTGACCCGGCGACGCGCGTCGTCACCTGGGCCGATCGCCTCGACAACCCGTACATCGCGTTCAACTCCTGCCCGCTGCTGTTCCGCATCGATCCGTCGGTGCCGGTCGGATCGGTGTACTCGCTCACGGCGACGCTCACCACGTCCAAGCCCGATCCGAATCCCTCCAATGACACGGCGCAAGCCTCCGGCGTCGTCATCGCCGTCGCCGATCTCGAGGTGAGCAGCAGCGCCGACCGCAAGACCCTCAGTCCAGGCGAGCCGATCGCGTACACGCTCGAAGTGCGCAATGCCGGCCCGCAAACGGCGTACGACGTCATCCTCACCGATTACCTTTCGTTCGTCCGTTTCGTGTCGTTCGAGCAGATCAGCGGTCCGCCTGCCGCACTCGATTCCGCACCGTTTCGCGACGGCGCCTGTTTCCAGTTGCAGAACTGCAGTGGCGCGATCAATGCGCGCATTCCGATGCTGCCGGCGGGGAGCTCGGCGACGTTCCGCCTCGTCGCCATCGCCGATCCTGCATACGAATCGGCGAACATCTGGAACCGCGCCGTCGCTCGGTTGGCGGCACAGGTCGACATCGTCGAGCGCAACAACCAGACCGACGTCTGGGCCTACGCCGGACCGAACGTCGATCTCTCGATCGCCAGCTCTCTTTCCGAGGCGTCGAGCACACGCTCGACGATCGTGCTGCAGGTCGCGAACAACGGCGCGGAGACGGTGAACCAGGTGACGGTGCACAGCATCCTGGCAACGGCGGCGAGCCGTTACGACTTTGTCGATCTGGTTCGCTTCGCGAGCGTCACGCCGTCGCAGGGAACCTGCACGACGGCGCTCGACGATCATTTCGCCGGACACCCGCCGCCGCCCGATGCGTGGAAGATGGATTGCCAGCTCGGCGCGCTTGCACCCGGTGCGGTGGCGACGATTGCCGTGGTGATCGAAAGCTCGCCGGACGCGGGCCCGTTCCGCCACGCGGCATTCGTCCGGCCGGGACAGAACGATCCGCAGCCCGGCAACACTGTCAGCGAGATCACGCGCGGCATCCCGCGCCGCCGCGCCGCGCGCCACTAGCGCGCCGAAGTTCTCCGCCGAAAATCGACGGGCTGAAAAGCCCGTAGCACCAGCTTCGTGGCAGCCGAGACGAAAATCTGCCGCGGCCGGGCCGTCGATGCAACAATGCGCGCCATGATCCGCCGATCGCTGCACGTGCTCCTTCTAGCCATTGCTCTATTCGGAGGGGCCGCCGCGTCCGCGAAAACCCGCTCGGTGAGGGTCGATCCGTATTCGGTGATCCGCATCGGCGCGCTTTTCTCGCTCACCGGCGACGGCGCGTCGCTCGGCACGGCCAGCGCCGCGGCGCTCGAGCTGGCGGTGCGCGACATCAATCGCGAGATGGACCTCATGCATCTGCCGTGGCATGTCGTCACCGACATCGAGAACACGCATCTCACGGCGGCCGAGGCGCGGGAGAAAATCGAGACGCTGCACCAGCGCGGCGCACGCATCGTGGTGGGGCCGCAGTCGAGCTCAGAAGCGGGTGCGTTGCTGAGCTACGCGAACGAGCATGGGATCGTCGTGATCAGCCAGGCCAGCACGGCGTCGTCGCTCGCCATTGCGGACGACCATCTGTTCCGCTTCGCGCCGAACGATCGTCTGGAAGGAATCGCGCAGGCGGCGCTGCTGCAAGCCGATGCGATCGATACGATCGTGCCGATGTGGCGCGAGGACGCGGGCAATACCGGTCTGAAAGAAGGGACGCGCCGCTCGTTCCAGGCCCTCGGCGGGACGGTGCTGCCCGGCGTTTCGTACGCGCCGACCACCAGCGATTTCACCGCGCAGGTGCGCGCCCTCGGCGATGCCGTGCGTGCCGAGCGCAACGCGCGTCCGGCTGCACGCATCGCCATCTATCTCGCCTCGTTCGAAGAGGCGGCCGACATCTTTCGCCTCGCGCGCCTCGACTCCGATCTCTCCGCGGTGCGCTGGTATGGCGCGGACGGCGTGACGCAGAGCCAGGCGCTGATCGGCGATGCCGCGATCGCGGCCTTCGGCGTTGCGACGCAGTTCGTCGCGCCGAACGTCGGCCTCGACGCGCTGACGCGCGATCGCTGGGAACCGATCTCCGAGGAGATTCGCGCGCAGATCGGATTCGCGCCCGATGCGTACGCGCTCTCGGTGTACGACGCGGCGTGGGTAGCGATTCTCTCCGCGATCGAAGTGAACAACCGGCCGGAACTGCTGCGCGAGTCGTTCAGCCGCAACGTGCAGCGGTACTGGGGCATCACCGGCCCGACCGCGCTCGACGCGGCCGGCGACCGGAAGATCGGCAACTTCGACTTCTGGACGATCAAGCAGATCAACGGCGCGGCCGAATGGATGCGCACCGCACAATTCAACGGCCGCATCGTCCGTTAGACGCAACGCATGTTTTCCCGCGCCGCCACGCTGCTCGTCGTCGCGCTCGGCCTGTTTTCCCTGTCGTGCGGCACCACGCGAGGGGCGCAGCCGTGGCGCGACACGTACGAATCGCGGCTCGAGATGCTCGCGCTGCTGCAGACGGTGAACGGGGAGATTCTTGCTGCTTCCAGTGCGACCGCGACACTCGAGCGCTGGTGCCGCGAGCATCGGATGGCGGCGCAGCCGGCCATCGTCGCGCAGCGCGTCCCCGGCGTCGACAAAGCACCGTCAGACGACCAACTGCAGCGCCTCGGCGTCTCCGATCGCAGCGCGGTGAAGTACCGGCGCGTCCGTCTGCAATGCGGTGCGCATACGTTTTCAGAAGCAGACAACTGGTACGTGCCGGCGCGGCTGACGCCGGAGATGAACCAGCTTCTCGACACGAGCGACGTGCCGTTCGGCAAAGTGGTGCGCGAGCTGATGCCGTATCGCCGCACGCTGGAGGCGCGACTGCTCTGGTCTCCGTTGCCGGCCTTGTGGGAACTGCAACGTCGGCGTGTCGGCGCGGGTCGCGGGTCGCTCGTCATTCCGAAAGAGGTGCTGGTCCACACCGCGGTGCTCTACACGGCCGACCATCAACCGTTTTCGCTCGTGGTGGAGACGTATCAGGCGAGCTCTTCGCGTTCCGCCCGCGCTGATCGTGTGTCAAAGGTGGAGCGGCGGGGGGGGG
>DASVUA010000968.1:0-12642 GCA_036387295.1 Thermoanaerobaculia bacterium
ATCATCGCCCACGGCATGGGGCAGCAGGTGCCGTACGAAACGCAGAACGCGATCGCGCAGGGGCTGCTCGACGCCGACGCGACCGGTACGAACACGACCGCCAGAGTGAAGAACATCGCCTCGGGATGCGAGAGGCTGCAGCGGCTCGAGCTCGAGCTCGAGCTCGAGGGCACACGCCGGACCGTGCACGTCTACGAGGCGTACTGGGCGCCGTTGACCGAGGGCGTGGTCGGCATTCTCGACGTCCTGCGCTTCCTCTTCATGGCCGGCGTGAATGGCATCCAGCACGCCACCACGAAATTCATCCGCTGGATGTTCGGCAGGCAGCGCGAGTTCGACACGAAACGCGCCGATATCGTCTATCTGCTCACCGCGATGGCAGTCGTGTTCTCGCTGATCGTCATGAACAGCGTCATCGCCGCCGTCGCGGCCGCGCGCTTCGCTTTGCAGAGGCAGGAGTGGCTGACGCTCCACCTGCTGAACGACCTGACCACGATCTTCGAGTACGTGCTGTTCGCCGCAGCGCTCTTCCTCATTCCGCTCGCCGTCTCGATGTTCATCCGCGGCTCACGCCGAGTCCTTCGCTGGCCGCTCGTCGCGCTCTTCATCCTGCTGCTGCTGACCATCATCGGCGCCGGCCTGGTCTGTCTGCCGGCGGCCCTGTTCTGCCACTCGTTCGGCGACAGGCGTGAAGAGCTGTTTCGGCTCCTGCCTTGGGTGGCGCTGTCGCTGCGGCTGTTCGGCCTGTTCGTAGTGGGTGCGGCCATCGTGCTCGGCTCACTGCGCATCGCGCAGGTGCTGTTTGGTGGCTGGAAGGTCAAGAAGGATTGGGGAGGCCGCTTGATTTTCCTTCTCGGCATTCTCGTGTTCGGCTCCGTCGCCGCTGCGCTCGTTGGTTACCTGTGGCATTGCGCGACAGCCGCGCCGGCCGCTGCGCAGACAGGCTGGGCGTGGATGGTCGTGTTTGGCCTTCTCGCCGCCGTGAGCGCGTTCGCGCGAAGCTTTCTCATTCAATTCCTCGGTGACGTCGCGGCCTACGTACAGCCGCACAAGATCGACCGTTTCTTCGATCTCCGAAACCGCGTGCGCACCACCGTGCGGAAAACGGTGCGAGCGGTCTATGCGCTGCGCGACGACCAAGGCTTCGTTTACGACGAGGTGTTCGTGGCCGGCCACTCCCTCGGCTCAGTGATCGTCTACGACACGCTCAATCGTCTCGCCGTCGAGGACGATCTGGCCGGCGTCGAGCAGGACGAGACGACAACGCGCTGTTGCGACGACGCGCCGGTCCAGTCGCTCGACGTGCTCGGTCGCACGAAGTTCCTCCTGACCTTCGGCTCGCCGGTCGACAAGATCGCGTTCATCTTCCACGTGCAGTCCGGTGGGGGCGAGGCGCGCGAGGCGCTCGCGTCGTCGATGCAGCCGCTGATCACGTCGTCGCGCCGTCCGCCCTGGGTGAACGTCTGGTCGCGCCAGGACATCATCAGCGGCCCGCTGAACTTCTTCGACCCGCCGGCCGGCGACCTGCCGCAGACCGACCCGCCGCTGCCCACTGCTGTCGAGAATCGGCTCGATCCCAACGCGAGCACGCTCTTGGCCGCACATACGCAGTATTGGCAGAACCCGCTGATTTTCACTTTGCTGCGCGATGCAATCCTGAAACGCGGCATCAGCGGTTGAGCTCAGTCGCCGGCCGTGATTTGCGCCATTCAGTCGCGCATCTTCAGTACAGTCGTCCGCTCCTCAATCGCCCCCAACACCGCCACCATATCCAGCGCCCCCTGCCCCGACCCCTCCGTTTCCGCGAACAACCCATGACACACGTCGAGCAGCGGCGAGGCGATCCCCGCCTCACGCGCGGCGGCGGCGATCAGCGCGTTGTTCATCAGCACATTGCGGATCGAAGCCTGCACCGAAAAATCCTTCGCGATCAGCTTCGGCAGCTTCACGCGCGACACGCTACTGGCCATCGGGCCCGCGTCGATCACTTCGCCGAACAGCTCCAGATCGAGCCCGTGCTGCTCGGCAAAGTGCGTCGCCTCGGCGAGTGCGGTGACGGTCGCGATCAGGAAGAGATTCACGGCAAGCTTCGTCAGCAGCGCGCTCGGAACGGCCCCGCAGACGAAGGTGCGCGCACACAGCGGCGCGAGAAGCGGGCGGACTGTTTCGACGGCCGCCGCGTCCCCCGCAAGCATCCCCACGAGCTGTCCCGCTTCGGCAGGCGTCCGTGAGCCCGACACCGGCGCCTCGACGTACGTGCCGCCCGCCGCGAGAATGTCGCTCTCGAGGAGGCGGGAGTAATCGGGAGACGTCGTCCCCATCTGCACGATCGTCTGCCCGCTGACCAACCGCGCGAACTCCGGCCGGCCGCGCATCAACACCGCATCGATCGCGGCCTCGTCGGCCAGCATCAGGATCACGATGCGCGCTGCACGAAAGACCTCGCTCGCGTCCTCGACTCGCTCGGCGCCGAGCGCCTCGAGCGGCGCGCACTTCTCCGCGGTCCGGTTCCAGACCACGAGCTTCGTCCCCGCCCGCGCCAGGTTGAGCGCCATCGGCGCTCCCATCACACCCAATCCGATGAATCCGATGTTCATGACGCGAGCAGCCGCTGCGTGAAGAACGCGAGGATCTCGTCGCGCGCGGCGATCGTCGGCTGGCCCGCTTCGTCGATGAGATGCGCGGTGACGACGCTGTGCGGTGACGCGACCACCTTCTCGAAGAACGGTGTAGTGCGCGGATTGGCGGCGCTGTCGGGGAGCACGCGCGGGACGAAGCGCTCGCCGAGGGCCGCGGCGTAGGCGCGGAACCGCTCGGCGGTGCAGAAGCGGTCGCCCGCGAAGCGATACGCGAGCACGGTCAGGTCGTCGCGCTCGAGTCGCTGACGAACCGCTTCCAGATCATCGGGCGCGATCTCCAGCGCCGCGGGGTCATTGAGCGGCAGCGACGGCTGCGACAGCACCGGCGCGAGCATCGACGGCTCGAGCATCATCGTCAACGCGAAGTTGCCGGTGAAGCACATTCCGATCGCTCCCACTCCCGGCCCGCCGCATTCTTCGTGCGCCAGCCGCGCCAGCGCGCGCAGCCACACGGTGACGGGACTGGTTTCATTGGCCGTCATGGCCCGGAACTCGGCGCTGACGCACGCGCGTTTCATCACCGCCAGCCCCTCCTCGGCGGTCGGAAACGCACCATCGCGGCCGAAGAGGGAGGGCATGTAGACCGTGAATCCGGCCTCGCGCACCCAGCGGCTGAAGCGCGCCACGTGCGGACTGATCCCCGGCATCTCCGCCATCACGATCACGGCCGGTCCGCGCCCCGAGGTCAGCACCACTTTCGTTACGCCATCGAGCGTGACCTCGCGGCGGTCGAAATCTTCGAGCGAGTCATCCTGCATTGCGAGCATGCGGCGCAGTCTGCCGCGCGAAGCGCGACCTCGGAACTGTCGCTTTCGACTATATTCATGCCGGATTGGACAGATGAAAAAACTGCTCGTGCTCGCCCTCGACGGAGTCATGGACTCCAGCCTCGCCGTCACGCTCGACACCTTGCGCACCGCACAACGATTCTTCGAACGGAGCGGCCGCCGCGGCGGATTGCAATGGTCGGTGATCGGCTCGCGCCGGACCATCAGCACCGCCGGCGGGATGCGCGCAACCGCCGGCTGCACGATCCGCGAAGCGCTCGCGAACGGCGTCGATGCCGAATGGCTGCTCGTGCCGGGCCTCGACATGACCTCCCGCCGCGCCATCGAGGCGCGCCTCGCACGCACCGACGCGCGCGCCGCCATCGAGTTGCTGCGCGAAGGGCGCGTGGCGAAGCGCATCGCCGCATCGTGTTCGTCCGTCTTCATGCTCGCCGAGGCGGGGCTGCTCGACGGAAGAGCCGCCACGACGACCTGGTGGCTCGCGCAGGCGTTTCGCGAACGCTATCCCGAGGTCTTGCTAGACGAGACCAGGATGCTCGTGCACGACGGCGCCTACCTCACCGGCGGCTCACTCTTCGCGCAGCTCGACGTCGCGCTCGCGGTCGTCACCGCCACGATGGGCGCCGAGATCGCCCACCTCTGCTCGCGCTACATGCTCATCGATCGGCGTGCGTCGCAGGCGCGCTACATGATCCCGTCGCACGTGCGCCACGTCGACGAGATCGTCATCGCCGCCGAACGCTGGATCGACGCGCATCTCACCGAGCCGATCACCGTCACCGCCCTCGCCTCCGCCCTGGCCGTCTCCCCGAAAACACTCTCCCGCCGCATCGTCGCCGCGACGGGCCTTTCCCCGGTCCGCTTCCTCCAGCGCCGCCGGGTAATGGAAGCGATGCACCTGATCGAGAGCAGCACGATGACGATCGAGGATGTCGCGGAGCAGGTCGGCTATCAGGACGGCACGGCGCTCCGCAAGATCATCAAACGCGAGCTGGGCACGACGCCGTCGGCGCTTCGGACCTGAAAGGAACGACCGGGAGGCCTCCGGCGGCCGGGGCCATCGGCCCCGGACCCCGCTGGTTGGCCGGGCCTCCGCGACAGTCTGTGCCTAGATACGACGCTGTGTCGCGGAGGCCAGGCCAACCAGCGGGTCCGGGCCCGCGGCCCGGCCGCCGGAGGCCCCTCGTCGTCCCCATCCGACGCGATGGGATTCACGCCCGCCCGGACGCGGTTGAAGCACACATGAACTGCCCTGTCTGCAAGACCGTCAACCTGCTGATGACCGACCGCCAGGGAATCGAGATCGACTACTGCCCCAACTGCCGCGGCGTTTGGCTCGACCGGGGAGAGCTCGACAAGCTGATCGAAAAGTCGGCGCCGCCTCGCCCCGCATCCGCCGACCGCGACTACGCCGACCGCCCGCCCCAACGCAGCAGCTACGAGTCGGACCACTCGTATCGCGGCGACTATTCGAAGAAGAAGCGGAAAGAGGGGTTCCTCTCGGATCTGTTCGATTTCTGAGGAAGGCGAGGGCGCGTCGCGATGTACTCGCGACGATCGTCTTCTCAATGCTGCTCGTCCGCGCACGACGACCAGGTGGAGGACAGGCAATCCTGCCTGTCCTTTTTCACTCGCACCAGAGAACGGACAGGCACGATTGCCTGTTCTCCACTGAACCTTCGCACGTGGTAAGGAGCCGTGGCTGACGTAAACCATTCTATGCATTATCACTTAAGTGCGCTATCGGGATTCTCCGTGCAGCGAGCGGCCACCTGAAATGACGATGTGAGCGGGAAACAGAGGTAGGGATTCTGCTCGCTGGGTCACTCCTACGACAGGGTCCGAGTACACGAAGGCGGAAGGTAACCATGACTGCAGAGGACGACCGCCTCTTCGACGAGGCAGCCACGGAGTTCGTGCGCTATTGCAACGCCCTTCTGGCGTACAAAGACAAGGACGTACTTCCTTTCGGGCCCCACATGCTCGAAACGATCGGACGCATTCTCTTCACTCATCTACGCGACGGCGGGTACTGCACCATCGCGCTTAACGGTAGAACACGATGGGACCCCCGCAGTGTTTACTACGAGATGTGCAGACTTGCCGCACGGCGTGGAGCCCGCATCGAACGAGACTTCCTCCTGCCCTTTCGCCATCTGAAAACGGACCCGCTCCTTCAGCAGCACGTCGCGCTCGATCGAGAGGCGGGCATAACAACAAATATTCGCTTCGTCGGCGACCTTCTAACCAACGCTGCCCTACCGCCACTTGAAAGCATCGAGTTCGGCCTATGGGACGAACGATTAGCCTGCAAGTCAATATATGACCATCGTAGCGGCCAAGTCGCGGAGTTCCGGCTCACCCGGCGCGCCGAGGACATCCAACTGCTGCGGACCGTCGCGACGCTCCTAAGGAGTGCGCCTGTTATTGCCGATACTGATCAAGAACATCATCTCGAAGAGCCAATGCTTACTACCGCGCCAGTAGCACATGCGCTTGCGCCTGTTTTATGCAAGGGAGACTACGTTGCTAACGAGGATTGCTCCTGGTATCACGGGATCTGGCAGTACCTGCGCATACTTAACATGGTATCCACACCCACATGGCACGGCACTTTTTATGTCGATGCTGTGGAAGCAGCGCTCAACGAACGAGCGGGCAAGATCCTCATATCAGGGGCAGCCGATTACTCCACGCTCGCACACGTCGTCTGGGGCAGAGATAAGACGAATTGCGCCGACGCATGCGCCATCGAGGTGCTCGACCTCTGTGAAACGCCGCTGCTCTTATGCCGGTGGTACGCGAAATACGTCGACACGACGGTGGCTACGGTCAAGGCGGATATCGTGAAGCTTGACGCTGGCGACACCTATATATTGATCGTTACCGACGCGTTCCTCACACGCTTCGACGCGACGCAGCGACGCGACGTCGTCAAGGCATGGCACCGGTTGTTGCGCTCGGGCGGCAGGGTCATTACAACCATTCGTCTTGAGCCTGATTTGCGTGCGCACTTTGCCATCGCGTCAATCGATCAAGCAGACGACTTTCGCGCACGTGCACGGCGTTCATCCGAACGTTGGCAGGAATTTCTTCCCATTGTGCCGGCTGATCTAGCCTACGAAGCGCAGCGATATGCCGAGCGGATGAAGAGCTTTTCGATGCACACCGCCGCCGAAGTCGAGCAACTCTTTACCGACGCAGGATTCGCGAGCGTCGTTATCACGCAGACGCTTGTGCCTGGCGAGATGAGTACAACCACCTACGCAGAAGTAGTCGCACAGAAGCCATGACGACACCACTACGGCACACGAGCCGGTATTGGGCGGCATTTGCAACACCCGAAGAGGCACAGCAGCCGGCGCGTGCGGCGTACTCACAAGCAGCGCGTGAGCGCGGCATCGTGAGTGCGGCGCTTGCGACTGTCGCTGAGCATCTGGACACGGAGGCTGCTGCAATCGCAGTGTTGCCGCACGGCATCCTCCGGACACAAGTGCGCGACGAGAACGGCATCCGCTTTTCGCTAACCGCGTGGTCAACCGACGAGCCCATCTCTCAATTCTTCCAAGCATTAATCGCTGATGAGGCGCGTGAGTCTCTCTGCATCTGTATCGTACCGACGCGGACGATCAATGTTGATAGGCTCGGTGAGCACGCGTTTATCTTCTATCCAGCGGATGTTGACGCGCTCGTCAGCGACGAGATCACGCTTTGGGATCTCCTCGACCACAAAAGCGTTCGACGATTCCTGCAAGGCCGGACACCAATTGAAACGGAATACGCGCGGACCCGCGTTCGTGAGACAGCGAATACTGCCGTCGAAGCGTATTTTCCCGAGGCGCAAGCTGTGCTGGCAGTGCAACAGGAGTGGATAGAGCACCCCCTGCGCGACGAAATAGACACGGAGCTGCGCCGTGGCCGGTGGACACTGCTCGTGGGAAATAGTTCCTGCGGCAAAACGATTCTCGCAATGCAAGCTGCCACGTACCTCCGACTCGCCGGCTACGGCATTCGCTGGCTGAACGTCGGTACGCACGGAAGTCCCCCAAGCAATGTACTTTCGGCACTCGCACGAAACCAAGAACTGCGCAGTGCCATCTTTTTCATCGACGATATGCAGAGCAGTCCCGGCGCCGCGCACTACGTCGTCAGCATTCTGCGGCTCCTACAGCGAACGGCGGAAAACAAGACGCCAACGCTCCTCGGCATCAGTTGGCCGGCCTTCGCGCGCGATATGCTTCAACACGAGAGCGACTGGCGGCCGCTGTCTGTCACGGCGGACTGTATTCGCGAAGCCCTTATGCAGGAGTTCGATGACATCGTTGCGGTTCCAGGCGTAACCGCTACGCTAGAACTTCTTGGCGATGACTTGCTACTAACTCGACTTTTCCTTGAGCGCAGCCGCTCTGCCGGCCGGGCCGTATCGCCGCAGGAACTCGCCGTCGACGTTCTGGAAAAGCGCACGACCGAAGCGCAACGCGCCGATGGCACCGCGTTCAAGGCGGTTGTTGTCACAGGGACGCTCGGTCAATTCGATATCGCGCCACGCGACGGCTTCGTTCGTACTGTCGGCGAGCTATCTACGGATAGTATCGGAACACTTGTAAAGAGCGGACTCCTCCGCCGCCAAGCAGACACTGTTACCCTCGGCCACCGATCTTTATCAGGTCTTCTCGCCGATTGGGCGACCGCGAACGACGCGTGGAATCTCCTGCCGTCGACGGCGCCCCGCGGCGCTAACGAACTCGTACTCGCATACCTCCGTAGCCTTGAGTCAACAAACGCGTTGGATACTTTGAGCGCGCTAACCGCACGCGCCCGCTTTCGCGACCGACAGAAACTGAACCCGCGCGCGGCGCTCATAATTGAAATATGGCATGCCTTCCTGGCGATGGTGGAGCGCATCGAGCAGCAGCAGCAAAGAGACCCTACGTGGGCAGGCGACCCGTCGTCGGCGATGTTCGCTGCGCAAGCTCTCGCCCGTATTGGCAAAACGGACAGTGCCATGCGCAGCATCGAGTTTCTGCGCACGCGCTGGCGTATCGACAGTGGACAGCTGTCGGTTGATCTAGCTGCATTCTCCACACAGCGGGATTTCACGAAGATAATAGGAAGGATGCAAGAAGAGGACGCCGCGGTCGGACGCGCGACGTTCCCTGCTGAGACGATTGACAAAAATCGCTTTCACAAAACATGGCTGGCTGGCGTAATTCTGTGTACCGAGGCCGCCGCGAGCACTCCGCACCCGGACACGACACGTCTTATCGCTGCCATCGAAAATGATTTGGAACGTGATGGCAACTTTTATCCAGCGCGCGTTCCGTGGTCGAGCGCGCGGGTGCTTCTGGGGCTGGGCGGCCTCGGTCGCAATGTTCATAACAGTGATGCGATCGCACAGTGCGCTGCATGGCTTGCACGCGATCAGCTTAACGGCGGCGCGCGACGCGGCGGTATCTGGCAAGGCGGTACTGGAAGCTGGAATTCTGATTTGGAGACTACTGCGCTCGTTCTTTTGGCGCTGAAGGCCGTCGGCTACGACACAGCCGCTGAGCGGTTTGCGCGGCAGTTTCTCTTGTCGGAGCGCGCACAGTGGACGGCGGCTGGGGAGGAGCTCAATGGCGCGGTCGCTCTCCACGCATTTGTAGAAACCGGTGGGAACTTCGGCGATGTGGCAGAAAGTGCGCGGCAACTCTCCACCTGGGCGCGGAGTGAGGCGCTTTGGTTGTCTGCAACCGACAGATCGGACTTCGAGCAGTCATGCCGGGTAGCGCAGATCGCGTCGCACCTTGTGAACATCGGATGGACGGCTATTCGTACAAACCTTCCAGTATTCCTTGAGGCGCTCGAGCCGCGAACTTCGTTCTTGCTAAAAGCGGAGGCGGCTGCAGCAGCCGGAAGTGCGGTGACGACATCCGCTCTCCCCGCCGCCATCCGGCCGCCCGATCAAATCGTAGCAGCGCTCGTTCCTATCACTTCTATCGTGCTGGATGAATACACAGTCGTCGGCAACTACCGCCGCCACGATGAACGTGTGCGGCACGAGTTGCGCGACCGGGTAGAGCAAATTCGTGATGCACTTTCCACAAAAACGACGGCTCGAGAGAACTTTTTGATTTGGGCTGCACCAGGAAGCGGTAAGTCCTACCTCATACAAGAAACCGCTCGTGTACTTGGCGACAAGATCGCGTATCACGAGCTAAATCTTGCGAAGATGAGTCACGCCGAGTTCACCGCTGCGCTCGCGGCGATCGGTAAAGACAAGCCACTGCTGTGCCTTCTTGATGAATTCGACGCGCGTGAGAGCGAGAAGTGGCCATACGAGGAAGCCTTTTCTTTGCTCGATTGGAATACAACACCGGACGCACAAGCAGTCTTCGTCGCGATTGGGAGCAGCCCGGACGGCCTCCACGCTTTGGAGAGACGCATCCTCGGACGATCGAAAGGTCGGGACCTGCTCGACAGAGTACCGATCGAAAAGCGTTTTGAAATACCCGCGACGTCTATCGAAGATAAGGTCATCATCCTTACATCGAAGCTCCTCGAGGCCGCACAGGAGCGCAACCAGAAGCTCGATCACATCGACAAATTCGCCGTGTACTACGCGCTCACAATCCCGGAGCTTCAGACACCTCGGCAGTTGCGTGATTTGATTGTTGCTGCCGTCGCTCGCACCAGCATTGGCGACTCGCGATTGCATTACGATCACCTGTTTCAGCGTGGCGACCAACGCAATCACCGGTTCTGGGCAGAACACATTGACGCCACTGAAGCCTTGGCTGGCAGATTTATCAGGATCATCTAATAACAAGATTTGGAGGTTACGATGCGAGTGATAATCGTCCATGGTGCGTACGGCAGCCCGAACGAAAACTGGTTTCCTTGGCTGCGCAATGAATTGACTCTCCAAGGTTACGAAGTTTCCGTGCCGACACTTCCCACGCCTGAGGGCCAGTCGCTTACGAACTGGATGCTGGCGTTTGAGGAACAGGTCGGGCAGGTGGACGGCGATGCCGTCCTTATAGGGCATAGTGCCGGTGCGACGTTTATCCTCCGGCTCCTTGAGAAGCTCACCACGCCAGTTCGCGCCGCGGTGCTGGTCTCGGGGTTTGTCGGCGACATTGGCCGGCCGGAATTCGACGAAATTAACGCTACCCTTACTCGTGGTGATCTCGATTGGTTACACATTCGCGCGATGGCGCATGTGTGGCGGATTTACACGTCCGATAACGATCCGTACGTGCCATTGGCTAAACCGACGTTCCTATCGGAGAAGCTCAACCAGCCGCTAACGATCGTTCCAGGCGGGCGTCACCTGAACGCGTCGGCGGGTTTCACGGAGTTTCCACAATTGCGAGATGAGATCGTCGCAATTTTCGGCGGCAGCAACACGTAACATACCGCCGAATGTTGCTTTGCTCGATCTCGAGCCGCGGGCGCACACTTCGATGGCAGTCATGGCGTTGGAGGTGGCGCGCTGGCGGAAGCGACTCCGTTCACGGTCGGTCCCAGCCCGCATCTTAGATCTTCGTCGCTGTAACGCGAAGCCGGAGCACTCAGCTGAAGCTCGCGCTACCAGTCTCGGCTCGCAATCCCCGTCAGCCGGACAGCACCGTAAGTCCCATCTCCGCAAGGAACCGTGACGGCTGCTTAAAATAGCCGCCGTAGCTGTCCGCGTACGTCAGCGTTAGCGACTCCTCGCAGCGCGTAATCGCGACAAAGCAGCTTCGGCGTTCCTCCTCAAGGTCCGGGTGAGTATCGCCCTTTCGAGCAGCGCGGTAGTCGGGCAGTGTTCCTTCGACCAGACCGAGAAGATAGACGTGCGGGTACTCAAGACCCTTGGCCAAATGGATAGTTGAGCACCTCACCGCGTCGTCCGGCATGGCGCCCACCTTCGGCATCAAATCGAATTCCTGAAGGAACGTTCCGACAGTCAACTCTTCGGCATCGAAGCGATCGCAGATATCCCGTACGTGGCCTTCAACGATTGCACGTTCCTCGTCGAAGTGTTCCCACACCTCGGGCGTTCCGCCTTCTGACCGGTCGCGCACCGCCGCGAACCACTCCTCGGCGCGCGTGATGGTCCGCATAAAGTCACGACTGCTCGCCAGCGGGCGTAGCTCGGTCAGGAATGCTTCGGTGGCAGGCTCCAATCGCCCGGATGAGAGCGCGGCCGTCAGCCAATCCTGAAGATAGTCACTCCCGTCAGGCAGAGCGCCCGCCAACTGAACGCCTTCAAGCTTGTAGAAACTGTCGTTCAGCCGTGGCAGATGCTCGCGCGCGTTCGGCTTCGACATCAGCCGCAGCACAATCTCAAGCCAGGAGATCGCAGCGGACGTGAACGCCTCCTTGCGAACTGCTACGACGCCAACAATCCCTCGATCGGCAAGTGCGGCGACGACGCGGTCGAGCAGACCCTTCGAACGTCCCAAAACGATACATTTGGTCTTATCGGATTGCCTCGCAAGATCGTCCGCGATCCATTCCGCTTCTGCTTCCGCGGTAGCAAACCTCCGGATACGGACCGACGGCGTGCCCGCGGTTTTTACAGCGGCGAACGAGCCCTTGTCCGCACTTCGATCAGCGTTGTGGCCGATGAGCGAATCGGCCATCTGCACTACGTCGTGCGGGCAGCGGTAATTCTCCGGAAGCTGGATGACGGTGACACCATAGTCCTGCCGAAGCGCGCGGAGCCGATCGGTGCTCGCGCCGTTCCACGCATAAATGATCTGGTCATCATCTGCCACAACGAACAGGTTTGATGTCTGCGGCGGCGCGATCAGCTTCAGAATCCTGTACTGCGCCACGTTCGTATCCTGAAACTCATCGACGCAGACGTGCGGATAAGCCGTATGGAGTTGCTTTGCGACCGCGGGACGCGTCTCGAGCAGCATCCGCAGCAAAATAAGGAGGCCGCCGAAATCCGTCGCGTTCTGCGCCACAAGCTTCTGCAGATACGTCGTGAAAATCTGCTGCGTTCGCAGAGCGGTGGGCGCGTTCGGGAACGCGCTTGCAGCCTCGGGCGCGAGGAGGCCGAGTTTCATCACCGTGTCGATCGCCGCGAGCGCATCCAGGTTCGCTGGGATTCCTTCACCCGCGTCATCGAGCTCCTCGATGGATTCGCGAACGAGCAGCTTGCGGTCGGCATCTTGGGTCACGATTCGGAAGTCCGGCTTCAGACCGACGTGCCTGCCGTGCTGCCGCAGGACATCGGCCGC
>DASVUA010000969.1:0-5795 GCA_036387295.1 Thermoanaerobaculia bacterium
GGGCTAAGAGCCCGCCGCTCCACCAATGCACGTCCTACGTGGCCGCGGGGATTGTGAACGTGAACTTGGCGCCGCCGCCCTGGGCGTTTTCGGCCCACACTTTGCCGCCGTGGGCTTCGACGATGCCGCGGACGATGGCGAGGCCCAGGCCGGCGCCCATGTGGGCGGTTTTCTTGGCTTGCCAGTAGGGCGTGAACACGTTGCGCAGATCGGCTTGCGGGATGCCGGGACCGTTGTCGCGGACGACGAAGCGGACCGCATCGCGTTCCGCCTGCGCTTCGATCGTGATCGTCCCCCGCTCCGGCGCGAACTTCATCGCGTTTCCGATCAGATTGCTGAATACCTGCACCAGCCGGTCGCGATCGCCGCAGATCGTCGGCAGCGTTCCGTTGATGCTGCAGACGATGCGCTGCTGCTTCTGCGCGGCGACGCGGTCGTTTGTATCGCACATCTCGCGCACGATCGGCGCGGGATCGATCGTGTCGCGCGCGACCGAAAGATTGCCGCTCTCCATCCGCGCAACGTCGAGCAGATCCTGAATCAGGCGCTCCATCTGCCGCGCCGAAAGACGGATCGTTTCGACGAGCTCGGGCTGCTCTTGCGGATCGGCCCCGACGAGCAGGTCGGCACTGAGGGCGATCTTCGTCAGCGGATTGCGCAGATCGTGCGACACGATGCCGAGCGTCTCATCGCGCACACGCACCGCCGCCTCCGCTTTTTCCTTCGCCTCGCGCTCCTGCTCCATGAGCCGCACGCGCCGCAACGCGAGCGAAGTGAGATCGCCGAGCGTGCGCGCGCGAATCACGTCGCCGTCGCGGAAGTGCCGCCCCGACGAGCGGCTGTTGAGCAGCACGAGCGCTCCGAGCGGCTCGCGATCGGCGATCAGCGGCGTCACGAGCACCTCGCAGTCGGCACACGTATCGGTCAGATACGGCGCCATGTTCTTGCCGAACTTGTCCATGTCCGCGAGGATCACCGGACTGTTGTTCTGCATGATCTCGTCGGTCATCGAGCCGGGAAACGAAACGCGCAGGCCGCGCGGCGGCACACCGCGCCCCGCCGCCGCAACCACTTCGACCTGCGTCACGCCGCCCGCGCTCACGATCCGTTCGACATAGACGCCGTCGGCGCGCGTGACATGCGTCGCGCGGTTGGTGATCTCGTACAGCACCTCGGTCATTTCGACCGCGCCGGCAAGCGCGCTGGCCAGATGCCGGAACGCCGACTCCTCATCTGCGCGCCGTTCGAGCTGCTCACGCACCGACTCCGCTTCCGCGCGCGCATGCTGCTCCTGCGCGAGCGCGCGCGTCCGCTCCGTTACATCGCGCGCGAGGCCGGTGAAGATCGTCTCGCCGCCGTCCGTCCATTCGCCGAACGAGATCTCGCACGGAAACTCATGCCCGTCTTTGTGCAGCGCGGGCAACTCGATTCCGGTCCACGGAATCGTCCGCTCCCGCGAGCGGAGAAATCGCTCCACGCCCCGCCGGTGCGCGTCGCGCAGGCGTTCGGGGATGATCGCTGACAGCGGCTTGCCGATCAGCTCCTCCGGTTTGAAGCCGAACATCCGCTCCACGGCCGGATTGCAGAACGTGATCGTGCTGTCTTCGGAGATCGTGAAGATCGCGTCCTGCGCGGTCTCCGTGATGAGCCGGAAGCGCTGCTCGCTGTCGCGCATCGCCTGCACGGCGCGGCGCCGCTCGATGAAATCGCCGATCTGCGCGCCGATGAGGGTCATGACGGGCATCAACGCCTGTTCGGGCTCGCGGCGCTGGCGGCTGAAGAACTCCATCGCCCCGACGAATTGCCCGGCGGCGATGATCGGAAACGCGAAGGCCGAACAGATGCCGGCGCGTGCGGCCGACTCGGCTCGCGGAAAGCGATTCGGATCGCGGAACTCCGGCACCCAGATCGCCTCGCGCGCCGCCCACACTTCGCCGAGGAGGCCGACGCCGCGCAGCAGGCGCCCGCTGCAGAGATGCTCGGCCGCTTGTGCGTCGATCTGCGAGGCGTGCCAGTGCTCGACACATTCGAGCGCCTCGCCTCGCCGCTCCCACAATGCCCCCACATCCCAGCCGAGGTTCTCGCAGATCGTGCGCATGATCGCGCGCGCGGCGGCTTCGAACGGCTGCTCTTCCGAAAGGAGATTCGTCAGCGCGAGCTGCGTTGCGAGGCGGCGCTCGGATGCGTGGCGGTCGGTGACGTCGCGGCCGAATTTCGAAAAGCCGACGATGTTCCCATCGTCGTCGAGAAACGGCAGCGTCACGCCGTCGATGAACACCGCGCCGCGCGTCTTGTGCACGTGCCAGCGCGTGTCGTCCCCGCGGCCTTCGCGCCGCGCCGTCTCGAGCTCTTTACGCGGAGCGTCCGTCGCGCGGTCGGCTTCCACGAACAAGAACGAGAAGTGGCGCCCGATGACCTCTTCGGCTTTGAATCCGAACGTCTGCTCGGCCCCCGCGTTCCACAATTCGATGTGGCCCGATTCGTCGAGCAGGATGATCGAGAACTCTTTCGCCTCGGCAACGATTTTCCGGAAGATGTCTCCCGACGCAGCGACGAGCTGTTCCTTCATAATTCTCCAGCCTGCCCGAGCACAGTACGTGCCGCAATCTGCTAGTATCCGCCGCCGGGCATGCGCGGTCCTCGCGCGGAGTTGTAGGGACTTTCCCGAACCGCACATTGGGGAGTCGCCAAGCGGTAAGGCAGCGGCCTTTGGAGCCGCCATTCGGAGGTTCGAATCCTCCCTCCCCAGCCATCTCCGCGATCACCAGCATTCGACGCGCTAGCTTATGCGCGCTCCGCTCCTCGGGCCGCTTGCCCGCCTCTTGCAAATAACCGAGCGGAGGTTCATTCATGCTGAAAACCGTCGCCACCGCCCTCATCGCGGTGACGCTCCTTTTTCCCGCGCGCGCCTCGGCGCTGGAAACGGGCGATCTGCTTTCCCTCGTCGCGATGCCGCTCGCCGTCGCCGCCGTTTCGCAGATCGATGACGTCCCGGTCGGTGAGCTGATGGACGTCGTGGCGCTGCTCAACAATGCGGCCGTTCCGCCGCCGCAGTTCATCGAAGTCATTCGCCACGTGCCGGTGGCGCTCATCGAACGGGAGCAGGGGTTCGTCGACTTTCTTCGCGTCCGCGAACGGGAAGGTGTGCGCGGCACGCCGCTCGTCGCGTCGATCGAAGAGGAGTTCCGCGTCGTCTACAGCATGCCCGACGTGCAGCTCACCGTCACCGAGCCGCGCACCATCGACATCGTCGAATCGGAGTTCGGCCGCGCTGTACCGCCCCCGCCGGCGGTGCGCAAAGCGCAGCCGCAGCATCCTCGCGGCGGGCCTCCCGGCCAGTTGAAGAAGGCCGCGGGCACGCGCGTCGTGACGCAGGTGGTCGCCGAGAAGCGCAACGACCGCAAAGCCGAACGCAAGATCCGACCGCGGAAAGTGGAGTCGCGGGCGAAGGCGGCCAAGCGCAGCCAGAGCGCGCGCGAACGGGTTGCGAAACCTGCCAAAGCGCGCGGCAAACGCGATGGCGCCTCGAACGCGAAAGGCAGCGGAAACGGGCGCGGCGGAGGGAACGCCGCAAAGGGAAAGGGGAAAGGAAAAGGATGAACCGCGCCATCACCCTCCTCGCGTTGACGGCGCTTCTCGCCGGGTGCGACGGCCGTCGGCCGGAAGAGGCGAACGCGCCGCAACCCTCGACCGCGCCCCCGGCAAAGTCGACGCTCACTCCCGAGCAGCTCGGCGCCCTCGGTGCCGCGATCCGGAAAGAACCGGGCCGCGGCGATGAGCTGCTCGCCGAGCACGGACTGACGCGCGCCACGTTCGAGCAGGCCATCCGCGACGTCACCGAAAACGCCGACGCGTCGCGCCGCTACGCCGCCGCATACCGCAAGGCAGGCGCATGAAAAAGCACCTATGCGTTCCTTGCAGACAAACGCCTTTCGGGCGTGCTATCTTGCCGGACGTAATTCTGGCATCCCATGACGCACTACGACGAAAGAGCGCTGTTCGAATTCGTGGAAGGCACGTCGCCGAACCCCGCTGACATCGAGTCGCACGTCAGCGACTGCGCGGAATGCTCGAGCGAAGTCGGTGAGCAGCGAGCCATCATCGCCGGGCTCGCGGACGCCGACGTCTGGAACGCGACGTCCGAGACTTCGCCGCGGCAATTCGTCGTGAACGTCACCGCCTTCGCCGACCGCGCGCGGCGCGAAGAAGAGCAGGCGGTCGCGATCTGCGACGCGCTGCTGAGCGGCCCGTCCAACTGGTGGCTCCAGCGCCTCCGCAATACGCCGGACGCCTGGACCGCGGGCGTCGCGAAACACCTGCTCATGCGCTGGCGCCAGATGATGTACAACAACCCCGGCAACGCGCTGCAGACGACCGCGCTCGCCATCCAGGTCGCCAACGAGCTCGATGTCGCGGAGTACCCCTGCGACTACGTCATCAAGCTGCGCGCACAGGGACAGAGCGATCACGCGTTCATGCTCTCGTTCATGGGGCGGCATCGCGAAGCGCTCGAGTTCGTCGATCGCGCGCGGCGTCTGTTCCAGCAGGTCCCGCTGCCCGAATACGACCTCGCGCGCGTGTCGACCGTGAAGGCCGGCATCCTCCGCCACATCGACCGGACCGACGAAGCGGTCGCGCTCGCGCGCGACGCAGCCGAGACGTTCCGCCGCTTCGGTGACGAGACCCGCTATGCGACGGCGCGCATGACCGAGGCCGCCATTCTGTACGAGCGCGGCTCGGTGGAAGATGCGCTCAACGTCTACCTCACCCTCGACGGCGATCCTGGCCTCGACGATCTCGGCACTGTCGGCGTCGTGCATAACATCGCCACCTGCTACGCCGACCTCGGACAGCCCGAACGTGCCGTGGAGTACGCGCCGCGATGTGTGGCGCAGTTCGAGCTGCTGGGCATGGAGACCGAGCGCACCCGCAGCCGCTGGCTCCTCGGCCACACGCTCGCCGCCTGCGGCAAAACGCGCGAAGCCATCCCCGTGCTCCGCGCTGCCTGGCGGGAGTTCGAGCAGTTCGACATGATCTCGGACGCAGGCCTCGTCGCCCTCGAGCTCGCGGAAGCGCTGCTCGTCAACGGCACCGCCGACGAAGTTCCGGCGATCTGCCGCGAGGTCATCAATCAGTTCACCCGAGCCGGCATGGCTTCGCGCGCGATCACCGCCCTCTCGTTTCTCCGCGAAGCGGTGGCGATCGGCCAGGCCACAGCGAGCCTCGTCCGCCATGTGCACGCATTCCTGCGCGAGCTCCCCAACGAGCAGCCCCGCCTGTTCGCACCGCCGCCCGGCGGAATGGGAGAGTAGTCGCGTCTCTCCCCGCATCCCACCTGTCTCGCACCTCCAGCGGGTCGCCGCTGAGCCATCGAACCGAGCAACCAACAGGAACCAAATAGGAGGAACTATGCGCACTTCGTCCATCAAATCTCTCGTGATCACCGCCGCCACCGTCGCAGCGATCGCCGCCACCACGCTCCCCGTCACCGCCCGGCCGGCCCAGTCGACCCAGACGACCGCCACCGCCGAGCAGCGCGAAAACGCCGGATTGGCGATGATGAAACGCCTCTACAAACGCTTCATCACCCCGATCCTCAACGGTCTGCCGGTCGTCCCCGTCCCCGGCGGCGACAAGAAGGACGGCTCCTCCTCGTCGTCCGGATCGGCCGAGACCACGACCACCAGCATCGGCGGCTAAACGCGTCTCCCGCAATCCCGGCGAGACCCGCGGCGACACAGTCGCCGCGGGTCTTCTCGCCGCAATTCGCCGTAACTACAGTGGAGGGGGGGGGG
>DASVUA010000970.1:0-2503 GCA_036387295.1 Thermoanaerobaculia bacterium
GTGGCAATGCCGAGGATCATCCGGAACTGCTGGTAGACGAGGTAGGCGAGATCGGCGCCGAGCGTCCCCAGCGCGGCGACTCCGAGCGGCAGGCCGGTCACCGCGCCGGCGGCGGCACAACGGATGGCGGTGCGGCGGGCGAGCACGCGCGCATGCTGCGCGGGCTGGAAATCGGGTGCGCGATCGCGCAGCTCGTCGACTTCCTTCCGCAGCTTGTCGGTGTCGATCTCCTCGAACATCGCACGAAACAGCTCTTCGAGCATCGTATCGGCGTGCCGCTTCATCTCTCTGGCTTTGCCCATCGTCTGCTCGAAGAGTTTGCGAGTGGTGTGCTGCGGAAGCTCCAGTGCCGGCGCGAGTTCCATCGGGTGCGTTCTTACTCGGATGTTTTAGCCGCGGGCGCCGACGATTCGGAGCTCTTGGGCGATTCGCTCTTGCTCTCGGTCTTTGCTTCGCTTTTCGATTCACTCTTCGGCGCCGGCGCGGACGACGAACCGCTCGCGTAATCGGTCTTGTAAAAACCGGAGCCTTTGAACTGGATGGCGGGTGAAGAGAGGAGCTTCTTCATCTCCCCGCCGCACTTCGGGCAATGCTCGAGCGGCGGCTCGGACATGGTCTGGATGACCTCTTGCCGGTCGTTGCACTGCTTGCACTGATATTCGTAAATCGGCATTTCTCTTCTCTCGGGGCTGCGTAACGCGCGGAGGCTGAGGCCCGATTTCAAATTACGGGCCGCGAACGTGTCAATGCGGTTCCGAATCTGAGATCCGTGCGAGGCGCGCGCTGGAGCGCTCTTCGGCTGCCAGCACTTCGCCGTCGCGGAAGTAGACGGCGGCCACTTCGCCGCCGCGCGTCCGGTAGTACCAGGCTTCGAAGGTCGTGCCGGCACGGCGCTGTTTCACCGACCAGCCGGGCATCGGCTTGCCGAGGATGTTGGCGACCTGACGATGCGACATGCCTTTGTGGAGCTCGAGCAGCTTCTCGCGGGTGACCGCGAGACGATCGGCCGCGAGCGCGAGCCCGCGCCGCGCATGGTCGCTCTCCGGATGCCGCGTCAACACGGCGCGATAGAAACGGATCGCATCCTGATAGCGGCCGGCGCCGGCGAGATCGTCGGCGAATTCGAGCTGAAGGCGCTGCCACACCTGCTGCGCGCGGTTGTGCTCGGGATGGCGGACCACGAACGCGCGCACCGAGTCGGCATAAACCTGCTTGTGCCCAGGCAGCGCGTCGGGAGCGGAAGCGGCCGGTTTGTGACGGAGGACGTCACGCCACTCGGCCTGCTGATCGGGCGGCGGATCGCCCGCACTGCAGGCGGCGCCGAGGAGCGCCAGACCCGCGAAAAATAAGGGGATAACTCGCATTCGTTGCTCAAAGTAACACGGCGGCGGCCTTCCTTGACACCGTGAGAGAGCGAAGCCGATAATCGCCCAGCCTTTTGAGCCGTCGCTCGAGGCGGGGCAAGTCCCACCAATCGGAGGATTTATGGCTGTGAGGGGCGAGGAAGTCGCGAGCTCGATCGACGCGCAGGTGCGCGAATCGATCGAGAAGATGGTGGCCGAGATCCGCTCGTCCGTCGAGGACGTGCGCATTCTGGTCGACCAGCAGCTCAAGGCCGCCCTCCAGAGCGTGCAGGCGGACGTGAACTCGATCACGTTCCTGCCTCAGATCCGGAAGTCGATCACGGAGATGGAAGAGGCGTTCGACGCCGATCGTCCGGCGCCCGCGCCGACGGTCTCCGGCGCGATTCGCGTGAAGGCCGCCGTGCAGGCGATCGAGCGCGGACGGTCGCAGGTCGACGTGCTCAACTCTCTGCTCGAACAGTGTCTCGAATTCGGCTCGCGCGCGGCGCTGCTCATCCTGCGCGGCGAGACGTTCAGCGGCTGGAAAGGCGTCGGCTTTTCGGCGCACGGCGGCAACGACGAGATGATCAAGCGCTTCAACGCGACGCCGGGGCTCATCCCCGAGCTCGACAGCGTGCTGCGCAGCGAACAGGTCGTCGCCTGGGATGGCGCCAACCTCGCCACGCGCCTCGGCGTCAGCCGCTCCGATCGCGCCGTTCTCGTGCCGATGGTGATCAAGGACAAGGTCGCGGCGGCGGTCTACGTCGACGCCGTCGGCGATGCGGTCTCGAAGCTCGATCAGGATGCCATCGAGCTCCTCGTCTTCACGACCGGCCTCCTCGTCGATACGCTCGCCATCCGCAAAAAGATCCCCTCGCCGAGCCTCAGCGACGGCTCCGCGACCGCGGCATCGCCGGCCGCACCTGCAACCGCCACGATGACGGCAACGGCGCCACCGCCGGCCGCGGCATCCGCACCTCCCGCGGCAGCGCCCGCTCCTGCTCCGGCGCCCGCGCCTGCACCCGCGGCGGCGGCGCCGGTCGACCAGCCGGTACCGACGCGCACCGACGCCGGCACCGTTTCCATCAACGCCGCGCAGCTGCGCGAGATGATGGCGGCGCAGCGTCCGAGCTTCAACGTGCCGTCGGCGGACGACTTTG
>DASVUA010000971.1:0-2830 GCA_036387295.1 Thermoanaerobaculia bacterium
GACCATGGGTGCGCTTCCGCCGCAGCCGGGCCAGCCGCCGCCGGTGCGGCCCGCGCAGATGCAGGCGCTCGGCTCCGAGGGTTATCCGAAGAATCTCGACGAGCTGCTCAAGGGCATCGAGATGTCGGACGGCAAGACGGTGAGACTGCTGCGCGAGCGCGATCTCATCGATCCGATGACGGGACGCAAAGAGTGGATCGTGCTTTCGACCACGGACGATCCCGAGTCGTCGTTCAGCGACGTCTGCACGGTCGGCGGCTCGTGCTCGGCCGAGAACGTCTTCGAAGTGCACTCCACTTCGACCGCGCTCTCGCTCGACGGCAAAACGCATTACAACGAGTGGTAGACCAACAGGGAACGAAGGAACACGGCACGATGAACGAAACACCCGAAGTCATGACCAGCGAGCGACCCGGCCCAGCCGTGCGCCGTTCCCCGTTCCGCGTGCGGCGTTCCAACGCTTCCGGCTTTACGCTCATCGAGCTGATCGTCGTCGTGACGATCATCGGCATCCTCGCCGGCGTCGCTATCGTCAATGTCCGCTTTGCGCAACGCAAAGCGCGTGAAGGCGCATTGAAAGACAACCTCTTTCAGATGCGGAAAGCGATCGACAACTATTACGCCGACAAGCAGCGCTATCCCGCCAATCTGGAGGAGCTCGTCCCGAATTACATCCGCCGGATTCCGCCCGATCCGATCACGCAGGAAAAGAACTGGGAAGAAGTAATCGACGATCCGATGCAGGCCGGCGGCGCGGACGCGATTCCCGCGGAGACCGATCCGGAGGCGATGACGACACCCGGCGTGGTCGACGTGAAGAGCACAGCCGAGGGAACGACGCTCGACAATGTCCCCTACTCAGAGCTTTAAAAAACGCGCTCCGAATCAGGAGGGCTACACGCTCGCGGCGTTGATCGTGATCATGACGATCATCGCGATCGTCATTGCCTACACGGTGCCGCAGCAGTGGTCGCTGATCATGAAGCGCGAGCGCGACCGCCACACGATTTTCCTCATGAAGCAGTACGCACGCGCGATCCTCGCGTGGCAGATGAAGCACAACAACACCGTGCCGGTGAGCCTCGAACAGCTGCAGGAAGCGCGTAAGCCGCGCATGCTGCGTGGCGACGGCAAGTGGCCCTGCCCGCTGACCGGAAAAGAAGAAGACTGGATTCTCGTTCCGCCGCAGGCACTGGTGGCCAATGTGCCGGGGCAGGTGCAGCCGAACAATCCGACCGGCCGTGTGGGCACGAGAAACCCGACGCCCACCCCCGCGCCCGGACAGCCGCAGTTCGGCAATCAACAGGGGGCGACGTTCAAGCTCAATAAAGAGCTTTCGCCGAAGGATTACAAAGGACCGTTCGTCGCCGTGCGCCCCAATGCAGAGGGGCAGAGCTTCGTCGCGTTCAATGACGTCGAGGATTACAGCGAGTGGGTCTATACCGTGGAAGACCTGCGCAAAGAGATCGCGGCGCGTCAGGCGGCGTTAGCAGCGCGTTGACCTACAATCGCGCGCGCATGTCTCGCGCGACGACCCCGATCTTCAAGACCACGCTCCCCTCTGGCCTCACGGTCCTCATCGAAACGCTCCCCTACGTCCGTTCCGTTGCCCTCGGGTTCTATCTCCGCAGCGGCTCGGCGGTGGAAAGCGAAGAGCATGGCGGCGCGTCGCATTTTCTCGAGCACCTCGTCTTCAAAGGGACGGAGCGCCGCAGCACTGCCGATATCGCGAAACTCATCGACATCCTCGGCGGCGACGTCGATGCGTTCACCGGCAAGGAGTACACGTCGTTCTACGCGCACGTGCTCGACGAGCAGGTCCTCACCGCACTCGATCTCCTCACCGACATCGTCACCGCGCCGCGCTTCACCGACGACGACGTAGAGGTCGAGCGCGGCGTCATCCTCGAAGAGATCAAGATGGTCGAGGACACGCCGGACGATCTGGTGCACGAAGTCTTCGTCACCGCGTTCTGGCCGGATCATCCGCTCGGCCGCCCGATCCTCGGCACCGAGGAGACGATCACGCGCCTGCAGCGCTCGAAAATCATCGAGCACTATCAGGAAACGTTTCAGCCTTCGAACGTGATTTTCGCCGCGTCGGGCAACGTGCAGCCGCAGGATCTGCTGCCGTACCTCGAGAAGCACTTCCCACCTGCCGCACGTCCGCAGTTCCGCCGCGAGTGGTCGGAACCGACTCCCACGCAGCACGTGATCGTGCGCGAAAAGAAGGAGCTCGAGCAGGTGCATCTCTGCCTCGGCACGCGCGGCTTTCCGCAGCAGAGCGAAGAGCGTTATGCGGCGGCGTTGTTCAACACGATTCTCGGCGGCGGGATGTCGTCACGCCTCTTCCAGCGCGTGCGCGAGCAGGAAGGCCTCGTCTACTCGATCTCCTCGTATCACAACGCACATCTGAACGGCGGCTATCACGCCGTCTACGCCGCCTGCGCGCCGAAAAACGTGCGCCGCGTGCTCGATTCGACGCTCGAAGAAATGCGCAAGATCCGCGCGGACGGTGCGACGCAGGACGAGCTCGCGTCGGCCAAGCTGTACCTGAAAGGATCGATTCTCCTGTCGCTCGAATCGACCACCAGCCGCATGTCCGGCATGGCCCGCCAGGAGTATTACTTCGGCGAGCAATACGGCCCCGACGAAATCATCCAGCACATCGACGCGGTGACGCTGGAAGACATCCAACGCGTCGCCCAAACGATCGTGGATGCCGATTCGCTCTCCCTGACACTGCTAGGCAACGTAAAGAAGCTCGGCGTAACCGCCGAAACGCTGCGCGCCGCCATCGGGTAAACGACTAAGAGTGGAGGGGGGGGGG
>DASVUA010000972.1:0-1583 GCA_036387295.1 Thermoanaerobaculia bacterium
CACGTACCGCGAAGGAGCAGCCGAGGTGACCGAGCCGCTTGGACTCAAGTCGGCGAGGGGGTGGGTGGGCATTACGCTCCTCTCTCGCGAGCGAACGGACGGCGGAACGGGCACGGGAATCTACGTGGGGGGAGACCTCGAACCCCGGCTTCGTGCGGCCACTTTAGCGCACGAATTAGTACACGCTCTCGGAATAGTCTTGGGCGTAGGTGGAGGCCACGAACGTCTGATGGACAGCAATGGTCGCCTGCGTGAGCAAGACCCTAACGGAATCTTTAACGTCCTCACAGAAAGTGCTGCGTGGGAGACATGGCTAAACACGCAGCAGTAGGCGACTCGGTGCGGCGCGCGGTGTGCGTCCTTGCCGTGCTTTTCCTCATTGTGCAATGCTCACGGAGTGAACAACCGGCCGCGCCGGTACATGCTTCTACGGCGTTCACCGAAGCTGTGCATCCCTTCTCTTCGGACGACGGTCCGATCGAGCCGGTCAGTGATTGCGTGCGCCTTGAGCTCGACGTGCGTCGAGGCGGCGGGACGTTCGCGAGGAGCACGGTCGAAGTGAGCAACGATTGCAGGCATGGTGTGGCCATTCTTACGACGCCGCTCGAACTGCGGGTACGCAGGACGGACGCCGAACGTTTCCCGTCTCAATCGCTGTTCACTGCTGCTCACGCTACGTTCTATGTCGCGCCCGCACGTGTCGGCCTCTCGTCCGACATGTTTTTCGGAGACGGCGGGAAGATCGTTTATGGCCGGCCTGGCTACACGACTGCTCCCGCCGGTGCGCGAGTCTCCATTCCAATTCTGGGAGCGGACCGGTTGCTGATCGGCTTGCCCGACGGCGAGACAAGTGTGGCGCTCGTGACGGCGGTAGTTCCCGTTTCGGTCGACGACCGCCGCGCCGACCCTTTCGATCTCGCGCTCGATGTCGGTACGATGAATCTCCGCGCTAAGCAACGCAACGACGCGCTCCGGCTCGAACCATTCAGAATATCGAGGCGAGCGCAGGAACTCAGCGCGACGACGACGTTCTGACATCGCGCGGGGACGCCGACGTGGCACACCCCGCGTTAGCCGACGCGGCATGACGCCTGCCTCTGGCAAACGGAGCGTCAGGCGGGCCGGGGGAGAGCGCCGCGGCACCGGCATCAGCGACGTCGATCCGCGGCAGAGGTCCGCTACCGAACCGAGCACGGCCTCTCGTCGCGCCATAATGCTTACCCATGCGTTCTCACGCCCCACACCACCGGCGGGGCAGACTTCAATCTCCGCGAACGATCTTCAGGAGCTCTGCAATGGCGTCACGGCGGGCGCCGACGACGCGCCGCCTGCAGCCAAACCGCTGGACGACGCGGCGCTCGCCTCGCTCGGCATTGACCCGGGCGACGTCGAGACGAACGACGGCAGCTGGAGCTGGACCTCGGGAGCGTACTCATACGACGGCTCCGGGAACATCAAAGCGATCGGCACACAATCGTACGTGTACGATGTCCGCGGCCGGCTCGTCAACGCGACGATGACCCGTCCCGATCAGCCCGGCTCGCAAGTTCATACGTACAGCTACGACGCTGCCGGTAACATGG
>DASVUA010000973.1:0-3079 GCA_036387295.1 Thermoanaerobaculia bacterium
GTAGCGAGGGATCCCCCGCCGACGGGCGATGCACTGTGTACCGCAGGGGATCCCTCGACTTCGCTCGGGATGACACGTGATGCGTGCCGTTTCAGGGCCCTCGCCTGAATCGCCCACTGCGCCTTCAATTTCTCATTTTCAAAAAACGCCCAGAACAACGCCGCCGCGGCGCGGGCGGAGGGGGAGTAGCGGAGCAGGCCTGCGCTGGCGAGCATGTTTCGCAACTTGCCGGCGATGAGCACCGCGTCGTGATCGTGGACGCCGCGCTCGTAGCCTTCGTCGTAGCGCGAGGCGGCGAATTCGCGGAGGTCGTTCGTCGCTCCGGCGGTGACGTATGAATACGCGAGGTATTCAGCGCGATAGACGTTGGCGGTCTCGGAGACGAGCTCCTGCTCCCAGAACTCGCGCGTCTTCGCGAACTCGGCGTCGTCGATCGCTTCGAAAAAGCTCGTGCCGGTGATGTGGAGGTGCGGACGTCCTTCGCGCGGCACGATCGTCAGTTCGATCGGCTGCGAGTTCACGCTGAAGCGATGCTCGCCGAGGCGCACCACGTCGGCGCCTTCCTCGAAGATGTCCTTGCGATCGCGGAGCGAACGGGCGGCCTCGTCGCGCGCCGTCTTCAGCTTTCCGTCGATCTCGTCGGCGCGGACGATATCGCCCAGATCGCGCAGTTTCGACGACGTCTCGCGCAGCTTCACGATCATCGCGTCGGAGGCGAAGAACGCGTTCAACGCATCGGTGTCGTTGACGGTTGCAACGCGCCGCGTGATGCCCTGCAGGATGCGTGTGGCCGCCTGCGCGAGCTGCTCGGCGCGGCGCTGGCGCTGTTCGAGCAGCGACTGCTTGCGTGCGGTGAGCGCGTCGTAAACCTCTTCCCGTTTCGCGCCGAGCTGCGCCACGAATTCGTCGAGCTCCGAGAAGCGCGATTCGAGCTCCTCGAGCTGCAGCATCAGTTTCGACAGCTCCGCGTCGCAGCGTTCCGGCGTGTCGGCAATCGAGACGGCGTTCGCGACCGCCTGTCCGAACAGCGCGAACTGCACGCCGAACTCGGCGATCTGCTCTTTGCCCAGCACGTCCTTGCGCCGCTGCGCGACGAGCGCACGGACGCGGTTCGCCGCCCCCATGAGCGCCGACATCCGCTCGAGAATCGTGATGCGGACGGTCGGATCTTCGATCTGCAGCGAGCCGACGACGTCGGTGAGGAGGTTGAACGATGCGACGACCGCTTCGAGCTCGGCCACCAGCGCCGCGGCCTCGGTGGTTTTCTGCACCGACGCGATGCGCGCTTCGATCGACGCCGTCTGCTCCGCGAACGGCGCCAGCGCTTTTTCGTCGAGCAGGAACGCGACTGTTTTCTGCGACAGCGCGCCGAAGCGCTGCACGATCTCCGCTTCGAGCGCGTCGAGCTTCGCGCGGTCGACATACCGAAGCTCGCGCAGCGAGATCACATGTCCCTGCTTCGAGCGCAGCTCCGCGAGCTGCTTCACGTACTCGTCGATCGTGGCCGGTTCGGCGCGGCGCTCGCTGAGCGCGGCCTCGGTCGCGGCGACGGCGTTCACCGCCTGCGCGCGCAGCGTTTCGACCTTCTCGAACTCGTCGATGATCAGCTCGGCCGTGGCGCGCACTTCGCGCAGCGTTTCGAGCAGGTTCTCCGCCTCGGCATGGCCGAGCCAGTGGTACGCGTCGCCAATGCGCGACGCGGCGGCGATCAGGTCCTCGTACGTCGCACGCGACGGCGTCTGCTCGTCGATCAGCCGGCAGATGGTGAGCGAGTCGCTCAGGCCGCGCACGAGGTCGCGATTGCCGATCTTTTCGAGATACGCGCCTGTTTTCGGCGCTTTCGCGGCGTGGTCGTCGCTGACGAACGGCGTCTGCCACACCTGCATCGGATGCACGCGCGTCGGCTCGTTCGAGGCGGCGTTGAAGATCACCATCCGCCCGTCCGCGAACAGCGAATAGCCGTGGCAGGTGAGCGGATTCACGACCTCTTTGCGAATGAGGTTGTACGGGAAGAGCAGCGTGCGCCCTTCGTCGCGGCGATGGAACGCGTACATCACGTCCTCGCCGTTCGGCGAGCGGATCGCGCGCAGGAACTCCATCTGCTCGGGGTCGTGCTCGAAGAGTTTTGCTTCGCCTGTGCGGAGGTAGTAGCCGCCCGGAAAAATGATCCCGTGATCTTCGGGGAGCTGGATGCAGGCGAAGCCGATCGCGTCGATGCGCATCACCGCTTTCGTGCGGCGGTTGAAGACGAAATGGCGCCACGCTTTTTCGCGGTAGGGGAGGATCTTCAGCAGCAGCAGGCTGCCGACGGTCGCGTAATGAATCTGCGCGTCGTCGAGCGACTGATCGGGATCGTCGACCGGCTCGCTGTAGATGCCTTTGCCGGTCTCGGTGTTGTCTTCGATCTTGATGGTGAGGTCGCCGGCGATGGTCTCGACGAACACTTCGTCTTTGATCGAGACATGCGCGAAACGCCCCTGCACGTGATCTTCACGCGTCGTCGCGGTCCACTCGAAATCGTGGCGCGGCGGGAAGACGTGATCGCGCTCGCCGCGATTGTCGATATAGGTGACGCTGCCGTCGTTGCCGACGTTCCAGCGGAACACGCGCAGATCGGTGAGCTTGTCGCCGGTTTGAAAGACGGCGAGCAGTTTCGATTCGACGCGCCGCAACTGCAGCAGCCTAGAGCCGCGGTAGTACTGCACGAGCTCGCGGAAGTCGCGCAGAAACGCTTCGTCGGAGAGGAACGTCGCTCCGGCGACCGGCGCAAAGTCTTCGAGGCGGTGCAGCGACAGGACGTCGCTCACGCGCGTCTCGGTTTTCAGACCGATGAAGACGTTGTAGCCGAAGAGGAGGTTGTCGCCGACCTCGACGATGTCGCGCGGCACGCAGTTGTTCTCGGTACGAATCCGGTCGCTGCCGAGCAGCGCCATCTCCGTCCCGCCGAACAGCTCGATGCGGCGCGTGTTGAGCGTCTTCGCTTTGTCCGCAAGCGTCTTTCCATGCGAGGAGAGACGCTCGCGAAGGAGCTCGTAGGTGCCTTGTTCCATAGTGTGGTTCCAGTGGAGCGGGGGGGGGG
>DASVUA010000974.1:0-4497 GCA_036387295.1 Thermoanaerobaculia bacterium
GATCTCATCTTCCGTCCCGAAGAAAAACGCTTCATTCTGATGGACCACAACTCGACGAACGGCACGTACGTGAATGAGGCCGAGATCGAGCCGCGGCGCGATCTCGCGCCGAACGACGTGATCCGCGTCGGCGCTCAGCGCTTCATGTTCGTCCGCTTCTGCCACGAAGGGTTCCACTGGGATGACGAAGGGCCGCTGAAATGATCGGCACGCTGATCGGCACCAGCATCGGCAATTACCGCATCGATCGCGAGATCGGTGAAGGGGGGATGAGCCACGTCTACGTCGGCCTCACGCAGCAGCCGACCGAGATGCTGCCGGGCGGTTTTCCGGTGGTGCTGAAAGTGATGTCGGAAGAGCTCGCGGGCGACGCCACCGCGCGCAAGCGGTTCATCAAGGAAGCGCAGATTCTTTCGAAGCTGCGCCATCGCTACATCACCCGTTTCTACGAATTCATCAACAACGAGAGCGGCGCGGTGCTGGTGATGGAGTTCGTCGAGGGGACGCCAGTCGACGTGCTGCTGACCGAGCGCGGCGCGCTCAGCGTCGCCGACGCGATCGCCGCGACGCAGTGCCTGCTCGAAGCGCTCGTCTACGCGCACGGCAAAGGCATCACGCACCGCGACATCAAGCCGGCGAACCTGATCAAAGAAAAGTCGGGCGTGGTGAAAGTGACCGACTTCGGGATCGCGAAGATCCGCGAAGGCGGCAGCACGAGCAGCCAGACGGTGCTCACGAAGTCAGGCTTTCTGCTCGGCACGCCGCACTACATGTCGCCCGAGCAGATTCGCGAGCCGAAAGACGCAGGCGCGAAGAGCGACATCTACTCATCGGGCGTGCTTTTGTACGAGATGCTGACCGGCACGCTGCCGTTCAACAGCCGCTCGCTGCCGAAGCTGATCGACGCGATCTATCGCGGCGAAAAGCAGCCGCCCAGCGCGCTGCGTCCCGAGGTCGATGCGGAACTCGAGCAGATCGTCATCAAAGCGATGAGCCCGCGCATGGATCAGCGGTACGAGACCGCGCGTGAATTCTTCGAAGCGCTCGAGGAGTACAACGCGCGGCAGCCGATCGGCGGCAGCGGGCGGCGTCTGGCAGAACGCGATTCGTCGCCCATCGCCGCGCCGCCGCCGCTGCCGGTCGTCGAAGTGGCGAGGCAGTGGGCGCTCGTGCACGTGAAGCCGGAAGTGAACGAAACGTATGCGATCAGTGGCGACAGCATCATGGTCGGCCGCGACCGCACCTGCTCGATCGTGCTCGCGCATCCGGCCGTTTCGCGGCGTCACGCGCGCATCACCGTCGCCGGCCGCGAGCCGGTCCTCGAAGACCTGCAGTCGGCCAACGGAACCTATGTCAACAATGCTCGCGTCGAGCGAGTCGTACTGAAGCCGGGAGACGTCGTGCGGTTCGGCGCCGACCCGTCGTGCAGTTATGTTTTGAGAGAACACTGACGGTGTTGGGCGTTCGGCGTTTGGCATCCGGGGTTTGCCGCGTGTGGCACCTGCGACACACCCCCAAAGCCCTATGCCCAAAGCCTGACGCCGTCTTTCGGGAGCCCGCTGCCACATGACCCAACTCAACTGCCTCAAATGCAAAGAACCGATCGAGGGAACGCTCGACCAGTGCCCGCACTGTCATGAGCGTGTGACGCAGTTCCAGCGGACGTACTCGACGCGTCTGCTCGACGGCAAGTACCAGATCATCGATCGCCTCGGCGTCGGCGGAATGGGCGAGATCTTCAAGGTCCGCCACATTCACCTCAACGAGCTGCGCGTGATCAAGATCATGCGGCCGAACATCGCGCAGGACGATCAGGGACTGCAGCGCTTTCTCCAGGAAGCGCGCACGTCGACCATGATCAAGCACAAGAACCTGGCGATGCTGTACGACTTCGCGCAGCTCGAAGACGGGTCGTACTACATGGTCTGGGAGTTCATCGACGGGACGAACATCCAGAAGTGGATCGCGTCGACCGGAGCGATGCCGCCGCGGCTCACCGTCGAGATCGCGATCCAGGCGCTGCACGGCCTCGATCATCTTCACTCGATGGGCCTCATCCATCGCGACATTTCGCCCGAGAACATCATGCTGTCGCAGGACCATCACGGAAAGCTGCTCGTGAAGGTCATCGACTTCGGCATCGCTAAACAGCTCACCGAAGGCGACGGCGGCCAGGGACTCACGCAAACCGGCATGTTCCTCGGCAAGCTGAAATACGCGTCGCCTGAGCAGGCCGGGTTCCTCAAGGAAGGAGAGAACCTCGATCCGCGCAGCGATCTCTACTCGTTCGGCATCCTGCTCTACGAGATGCTCGCCGGCCGCGCGCCGTTCCAGGCCACCAACCCGCACGGCTACATCCTCAAGCACGTCACCGAGAAGCCGGCGCCGATCGGCGAGCTGAATCCGGGCGCGAAAGTGCCGCCGCAGCTCGAAGCGATCATCATGAAATCGCTCGAGAAGAATCGCGACGCCCGTTACGCGACGGCGGACGATTTCGCGAGCGCGCTCGAAGGGATTCGCAACAGCATCCCGCCCGATCAAAAGTACGGCCTCGGCGAGCGGATGGTGACGCTGTCCGGCGCGCAGACGCTCGCCGATCTCAAGCTCACCTCGACCGGCAGCGGCCCGCAGGTGACGGCGAGCGGCGCGCAGCAGACGCAGCAGACCATGGCCGGCAGCACAACGGCCGGAGGCACGCTCGCCGGCGGAACGGTCGCCGCGAACCGCCTGGCCGGACCGACTGGAACACGCACCGGCAGCGACGACGCGACGGTGATGGAGCGCCATCTCACCGCGTCGCCGAAGACGATCGGCAACAACGACGCAACGGTGATGGAGCGGCTCGACGCACCGGGTGCCGCGCCGACCGTGGCAGAACGGAAGATCGGTCACGACAACACGCCGCAGGCGGAAGCGACAGTGCTCGAGCGGCAGGTGTCGATGACGCCGAAAAAGAGCAAGGCGCCGATGCTCGCCGCCGCGGCCGCGCTCATCGTCGTGCTCGCGATCGTCGCGTTCGTGTTGACGCGCAAGCCGGACGAACCGGCCGTTGCGACGACGCCGGCAGTGCCGGCCGGCACCGCGGTCACGGCGACGG
The DNA here is from genome assembly GCA_036387295.1 of Thermoanaerobaculia bacterium. Taxonomy (GTDB): domain Bacteria; phylum Acidobacteriota; class Thermoanaerobaculia; order Gp7-AA8; family Gp7-AA8; genus QHVT01. The sequence goes on from DASVUA010000974.1 coordinate 3,098, forward strand.
CGCCGGGCGCAGCGATGGCGCCTGGTGAAGGCGTCCTGCTTCTGTCGGCCGCGCCGTGGGCCGAGGTGGAGCGCATCGTCAACAAAGACGACCAGGACGTGGCGTTCGTCGATCGCTCGACGCCCGCGCGCTACAAACTCCCGGCCGGCGAGTACCGCGTGACGTTGAGCGGAGTCGACGGAGAGCAAACCATCGAAGTGCAGATCACCGCGGGACAGCGCACGCAGAAAAACGTGAAGATGTCGCGCGACCTCAATTTCGAAGAACTGACTCGGGAAATTCAGAAACCATGATCCGCCGCACACTCGCTGTCACCCTGCTCACACTCGCATTCGCCACCGTTGCCCAGGCCTCGTGGTACGACGATTACGACGCAGGCCTCGCCGCCATCAAGAGTGGCAACTGGAACGTCGCCGTGCAGAAGATGACGGCGGCGATCAAGGGCAATCCGAAAGAAGGCGCTCGTGTCCGCACCTACGGCACGATCATGATCAGCTACTACCCGTACTACTACCGCGGCGCGGCGCACCTCAATCTCGGCCATCACGAGCAAGCGATCGCCGACTTCGAGCGCACCAGCGGACAGGCTTCCGATCTCGGTTCGCTGGAAGCACTAATGGGACGCGCAAAGAGAGCGCTGGCGGCGGCCGAAGAAGCGAATGCTGCGCCTGCGCCGGTTCCGACTCCCGCGCCTTCGCGCCCCGCGCCGGTCGTGACGCAGCCGACGCCCGCCCCTTCCGCACCCGCGGCTCCGGTGATCGATCCGGCGTTGCGTCAGCGCGCGAGCGCGGCCCTCGGCGCGGCGAAACAGAAGATTCAACAGGCGCAGCAGCGGCGCGCGTCGGGCTCCGAGCAATACCAGCAGGCGATGTCGCTCTTCACGAACGCAACGACGCGCAACGCGAGCGCGCGCAACAACGACGATCTGAACGCCATCATCGCCGCTGCCGACAACGCCGGCGATCTCGCCGATCTCGCCATGCCGCCGGCGGCAGCAGCACCGGCTCCGGCAATCGCGACGACCACCACTCCGGCGCCGATCATCCCGAAACCCGCTGCCGCCGCGACCGCGGTTATGGACGACTACGCTGGCGAAGTGCGCGATGCGCTCGAGCTCTATTTCCAGGGTGAGTTCGAAGAGGCGGCGAGCCGCTTCGAAGCGCTGACGCTGAAGATGCCGAACAACGCCTGGATCCACGCCTTCCTCGGCGCGTCGCAGTACTCGCGCTACGCGTTCGAAGCAGATGAGTCGTATCGCAAGGCGGCGATGAACGCGTTCCGCAAGGCGAAGACGTTGCGCACGTGGAAAGGCGGGCTGCCGGAGCGGTACTTCTCGAAGCGCATCCGGCAGGCGTTCAGCGAAACGATGTAGTGTCGATCGGCCGCGGCGAAGCGGCGCG
>DASVUA010000975.1:0-10833 GCA_036387295.1 Thermoanaerobaculia bacterium
CGAAGACAACGAGCGCCTTCTCACGTCCGAGCGTGCCGCGCGCTCGGAGGCCGAGCGAGCCAGCCGGACCAAGGACGAGTTTCTCGCCACGCTGTCGCACGAGCTGCGCACGCCGCTCAGCGCGATCCTCGGCTGGACGCAGCTCCTTTCCGGCAGCGGCAACTCACCCGAGGAGATCAGCGAAGGGATCTCCGTCATCTCGCGAAACGCCCGCGTGCAGGCGCAGATCATCGACGACCTGCTGGAGATGAGCCGCGTCACTTCCGGCAAGATCCGTCTCGACGTTCAGGAGATCGCGATCGCGGACGTCATCCGCGCCGCCGTCGCCACGGTGCAGCCGGCGGCCGAGGCGAAAGGCGTGCACATCGAAACACTCCTGCCGCCCCTCGGCCATGCGACGACCGGCGACGCGAACCGCCTCCAGCAGGTCTTCTGGAATCTGCTCAGCAACGCCGTGAAGTTCACGCCGCCCGAGGGAAGGGTGGAGGTGCGTCTCGAGTCGCAGGAGCCGCATCTGCTCGTGCGCGTCTCCGACACAGGGGAAGGCATCCGTCCCGAGTTCCTGCCGCATCTGTTCGAACGTTTTCGCCAGGCCGATTCCACCACCGCCCGTCGCCACGCGGGACTCGGCCTCGGGCTGGCGATCGTGAAGCAGCTCGTCGAGCTGCACGGCGGATCGGTGGAGGCCGCGAGCGACGGCCCGGGACGCGGCTCGACGTTTACCGTACGCCTGCCGCTCGTCGCCGCGCAGCAGGAGCCGGACGTCTCCGATGCGGCGCACGGCGAACGGCGCGCGCTCGTCCTGCCGCTGATCGACGGCACGCGCATCGCCGGCGTCCGCGTGCTGATCGTCGACGATGAGCCCGACGCGCGGGACGTCGCCCGGCGCATGCTCGAGGAGTGCGGCGCCGAGGCGGTCACCGCCTCTTCAGCTCGCGAGGCGCTCACGCTCCTCGGCCAGCGCGAATTCGACGTCGTCGTCAGCGACATCGGCATGCCGAACGAAGACGGCTACTCCCTCATCCGCAACATCCGCCAACGCTGGCCCAACCTGCCGGCCGTAGCGCTCACCGCGTATGCAGCGGCCGACGACCGGGAGCGGACCATGACCGCCGGCTACCAACTGCACCTCTCGAAACCGGTCGAGGCCACACAGCTCATCTCCGCCGTGGCCACAGCGGCGCACAGATAGCGCGTGCCCGAATCACATCGGGTTCTGTGGAGCGGCGGGCTCTTAGCCCGCCGGATGTTCTCGAATCGGGCTCTCAGCCCGCCGGATGTCCCTTGAATCGGCGGGCTAAGAGCCCGCCGCTCCACAAGAACGGTCATCTCGGTTTCGTCGCCCGCTAGCGCAGCACGCCGCGCTTCGTCATTGCGCGCGAATACCAGCTGAAGAACAGCAGCAGGATCACAATGACCGCGCTCGTGATCGCCATCTGCTGGCCCATCACCGCGCCGCCATTGCTGAGGACATACGTGTACAGCAGGTGCACCAGAAACGCCGCGACCGAGGCGACGAAGATCGGGAACGCCGCCTTTCTCCGGAGCAGCAGCAGGATCGACGCGATGAACGCCGTCCAGACGCCGACGGCCCATACCGCGGTCATCCAGCCGGGCATTGCCTCATAGTGCGCAATCTGCTTCGGCGACATCCCCGCGCTCTCCATGTACTTTGCGCCGTGCGCCATGGCCATGACGAAATCGAATGCGCCGATCGAGTTGAACAGCACTGCCACGATGCCGACCAGCCACAGGTGCCACGGGGCTTTGATGCTCGTTTCAGTCATTCCTTCCCTCCGGCTGCTCGCGATTGTCGCTGACGTTCCCGCATGGTAGTTGAGTTCGCCGGCCGGCGCAGGTGTCCGCGCGAACGATCACCCCTCCGCCGTCACGTCGCGCACACACTCACGCAACCAGCGATGCGCAGGATCGGCCTCCATGCGCGGGTGCCACAGCATCGAGACGGTGATCGCAGGTGTGGAGAGTGGGAGAGGGAAGGTGTGCATGCCGGCGCGGAGGGTTCCGGTGTGGCGCTCCGGCACGACCGCGATCAGATCGGAGGCGCGTGCAAGCGCGAGTGCGGCCGTGAAGCCGTTCACCGTCGCCACGATGTTCCGTTCGAGACCGAGCGAGGCCAGCGCGTCGTCGACCGGACCGCGGTCCGCACCGCGGCGGGAGAAGAGCACGTGCCTTCCCGCTGCGAAACGGTTTGGCGTGATCGTGCCGTCTGCGAGCTCATGACCGGCGCGCACCACGCCGACGAACCGGTCGCGGAACAACGCGCGCGTCCGCACCTCCGGCCCGGTCGTTTCGGCGATCACGCCCGTTTCGAGATCGACCGCGCCGTCGCGCAGCGGTGCGCTCTCCTGATCGACTTTCTGCACGAACCGCAGCCGCACGCCCGGTGCCTCCGCCTCGATGCGCGCGAGCAGGGGAGGGCCGAAATTCTCGACGAACCCGTCGCTCGTCCTTAGCGTGAACGTCCGTTCGAGACTGGCGATATCGAGCGCCTCGGCGGGACGGAGCACCGCCTCCGCCTCCTCGACCAGTTGCCGGACCCGCTCGCGCAGCTCGAGTGCACGCGGCGTCGGCACCAGCCCCCGCCCCGCACGCACGAGCAGCGGATCGCCGGTCGTGGTGCGCAGTCGCGCCAGTGCGCGGCTCATCGCGGACGGGCTCAGTCGCAATCGCCGCGCTGCCCGCGCAACGTTCGCTTCCGCGAGCAGGACATCGAGCGTGATCAGCAGATTGAAATCCGGCCGCGCCATGCGGCGACAGTAGCAGGTGTGGCGTCAGACGCACGAATAACGTGCAACTGGTGCGTCTTCCGCCTGGTCGCGCCGCGACGTACGTTCGTTCCATGCAACTGCAACCGTCACCCGACTCCCAACGCCCCCGCCGGAGTGCGTTAGTCACACTCTCGCTCTCCCTCCTGCTGTCGTCCCTCGGCATTAGCATCGCCAACGTCGCCCTCCCGACCCTGGCCACCGCATTCGCGGCCTCCTTTCAACAGGTGCAGTGGGTCGTCCTCGCATACCTGCTCGCCGTCACCACGATCATCGTCAGTGCCGGCCGCCTCGGCGATCTTCTCGGATCGCGGCGGCTGCTCCTCGGCGGCATCGCGCTCTTCACCATCGCCTCGGCATTGTGCGGACTCGCGCCGACGCTCTGGTTCCTCATCGCCGCGCGCGCCGCGCAAGGCCTCGGCGCGGCGATCCTGATGGCGCTCTCGATGGCCGTCGTCAGCGCGATCGTCCCCAAGGAGCGGACCGGCAGCGCGATGGGCCTCCTCGGCACGATGTCGGCCGCCGGCACCGCGCTGGGGCCTTCACTCGGCGGACTCCTGATCGCCAGCGTGGGATGGCGCGCGATCTTCTTCATCAACCTGCCGCTCGGCGCCGCCGCATTTCTGCTCGCCTGGCGATCGATACCGCTCGATCGCGAGCAGTCCACCGTTGATCGCGCGCGTTTCGATCTCGTCGGCACATTGCTGCTCGCACTGACCCTCGGCGCGTATGCAGTGGCGATGACGATCGGACGCGGTCAATTCGGCCCGCTCAATGCCGCGCTGCTGTTTGCCGCAATCGCCGGCGTTGTGCTGTTTGTACTGGCCGAGCAGCGTGCTGCATCACCCCTCATCCGTTTGACGATGTTCCGCGAGCGCGCATTGAGCGCCGGCTTCGCCATGAGCGCGCTCGTGACGACCGTGGTGATGGCCACGCTCGTCGTCGGCCCGTTCTATCTCTCCGGCGCGCTCGCCCTCGATGCCGCGCGCATCGGCCTGGTCATGGCATCCGGACCGCTCGTCGCCGCCTTGAGCGGCGTCCCATCTGGCCGGCTCGTCGATCGCTTCGGCACGGCACGCATGACCATTGCGGGACTGATCGCAATGGCTGCCGGCTCAATGAGCCTCGCCACAATCCCCGCAAGCTACGGAATCCCCGGCTATGTCGCACCGCTCGTCGTCATCACCGCCGGCTACGCGCTGTTCCAGGCCGCGAACAACACCGCCGTCATGAGCGGCCTGCGTCCCGATCAACGCGGCGTCGTCTCCGGATTGCTCAACCTCTCCCGCAACCTCGGCCTCATCACCGGCGCCTCGCTGATGGGCGCCCTCTTCGCCCGCGCCGCCGGCGCGACCAGCCTCGCCACCGCCCGCGCCGACGCGCTTGCCGCGGGCATGCGGATGACGTTTTCCGTGGCCGCAATGATGATTGTGGCGGCGATCGTCATCGCGTTGGTGAGCCGCGCGCCGCGGCCACGACACACACGGCATTTGCGAATTGAGCTGCGTCAGCGCCGGTGACGTGACGAGCAGACCCGCGCGCTAAACTCGCGCCCATGTTGCGATGGGGAGTTCTCGGCACGGCGCGGTTCGGTGATTCGTTCGTTCCGCTCATCCGTGCCGCCGGTCAGCAGGTGGTGGCGGTGGCCAGCCGGTCACTCGAGAGCGCGCGCGAATGCGCGGCACGCTGGGGCCTCGAGCGAGGCGTGGCGCCATACGAGGCGCTGCTCGCCGATCGCGACATCGACGTCGTCTACATCCCGCTGCCGAACGCGCTGCATGTCGAGTGGACGCTCCGTGCGATCGAGGCGGGAAAGCACGTGCTCTGCGAGAAGCCGCTCGCGCTCGACCCGGCGGACGTCGATCGCGTCGCCGCCGCGGCATCCGCCGCGGGCGTAGTGGTTTCGGAGGCATTCGCGTACCGCGCCCATTCGCTCACCGCAACGCTCCGCGCGCTCGTGCGCGATAGCGCGATCTGGCGAGCCGCTCCTCGTCGCCGGCGAGGACGCCCGCATCGCCCTCGTGCGCGATTTCGCGCGCGCAATCACCGAGCGGACGCCGCCCGCGGTGACGCTCGACGATTCCCGCGCAAACGCCGCCGCGCTGGCGGCGCTGGTGGAGGCGGCGAGATCGGGACGAACGCAACGCCTCAATGCATAACATGGCGCGCACTTCAGCGCCTCTTCACGCGATCCGAAACCATCGCCGGTCACTGCCGCCGCGTATCCTTGCCGCCGGAGGGTTCATGACCAGATTCGCTTCCGCTGCAGCATTGGTGCTCCTGTTCCTCACGGCCTGCAGCTCCGTCGCGCCCGCGGGCGCGTCGTTCATCGGCAACTGGTCGACACAATGGCAGACCCTCGACGGCGCCGGAATCATCGCCGCAGATCTCGTCGTGACGCTCGACACCACCGGCGACCGAACACTAGTCGACGGCGAATACACCACCATCGACGCGACGACGAAGCTGCCGGTCAAAGGCTGGATGCACGGCGAGCTCTCCGCGACCGGCAATGTCTGGAGCGGCACGTGGTGGAACGCCGCCCCCCACGAGCACGGCACCTTCACCTTTACCCTCACAGGCGAGACAACGTTCACCGGCACCTACACCCAGGCCCAGCACGGCCGAAAAACCTTCGCCTGGAACGGCACCAGAAACTGAGCCACCGGCCCCGCGCGCCTCGGCTCACCAAAGCGGCGACTGGCGTCGCCGCACTCCAGATGAGGTGAAATCGGTTCAAATCTGTAGCCTCACTCCTTCTTTACGACCTTCAACGGCTCCGCCGCGCCGGGTGTGTGCATCCATCCTTCAGTGAATCGACCCTGCGCGTCGAAACGAAGATCGAGCTTCTGCCAGTCGAGCGGAAGGAACCACGTTCCGTCCTTTGTGCGCAGCATCGTGCTGCGGCGGAGGGCGTCGTTGCCGCCATACATGCGGCCATTGCGCGCGCCGATGTTGTAAGTCCAGCCGCGGTCCACAACTTCGTATGTGCCGAACGTGCGCGGGTCAGGCTCTTGTGAAGCAGCCAGCTCGATGCGTGGAATCGTGTACGGCTTGCCGAGGTAGAGGGCGAGGAGGTCCTGGCCGATGGCCACCCACACCGTGGAGTAATTGTTCGTCGTCACCGCGACTGTGACCTCGTCGTCGAGGTCGTACAGCACTGTCGCGCCAGCGCCGGGGAACGCGCCGGCCGACGACGAAACTCGTTTGCCGAGGATTTCGGTTGGCGGGATCAGCTCCATTGGATTCGGGGCGAGCTTGCCGGCGTAGAGAGCGCGCACGAAACGGTGCAGATCGCGGACGGTCGAATACGACGAACCGCCGCCGCTCTTCCACGACGCGTCTTCAGGGCCGCAGACCGCGAGGCCGGCACCATGCGGGTTGGGCATATAGCCGCTGGCAAGGCGCGGCACGACGGCGGTGGTGGAAAGCTCGCCGCTGTCGCGCATCCCGGCGGGCTGATAAACGTATTTGCTCACGATCTCGGCGAACGGCTTGCCGGTCACCCGCTCGATGATGTGCGCGAGGATCGTGTAATTGGCCGTCGTGTACGAGTAAATCTCGCCCGGCGCACTGCCGAGCGGCTCGGCCTTCAATAGGTCGACCACCTCGCCGGTCGTGTAGTTCGTCCGGACAATGCGCCGCAATTTGGCCGGGTCGCGCAGGCCGGAGCGGTGGCGCATCAGGTGATCGACCGTGATCTTGTCGGCTTGCGGAAAGTCGGCCACCCATTTCGCCAGCGGATCGCTCAGGTTGAGCTTTTCCTCCGCCACCAGCCGGTCGAGGATGATGCGCGTGAAGCGCTTGGTGATCGAGGCGATGCCGAAGCGGGTGTCGAGCGTGTTCGGCACGCCCAGCTCGTAATTGGCCATGCCATACGCCTTCGAGAACACCACCTGGTCGCCCTTCGCGATCAGCACCGCGCCACTAAACGTGTGCATGTCGATGTAGGGGCGGAGATACGCGTCGACCTTCCGTTCGAGCGGCGTTGCGGCGTGCGCGGGAACAGTGAGAAGGATCAGGATAAGAGCCAGAGCTCGCATACGAGCCGATTGTGCGCGCCGTCGCCCGGAATGCCAGCGGCGCGAAGTGAACGGCTCTTGGCGGGCAGCGAACGGCTCCGCCGCTACACTCGCGGACGGATGCTCCGCCGCATTGTGATCCTGGTCGCGTTCAGCGCGCTCTCCTGCGCCGATCTGCGCGACATGCGCGACCGCTTCGGCGGCGAGACGCGCTCGATCGACAGCGGCCGCGTGCTGCGCGGCGATCACCCGCGCGCCGCCGATCCTCTCCTCGACGATTCTGCCTGGCCACGCGAACTGCTGTGGAACGTCACGCGCGAACCGCTCTGGATTCGCATGCCGATCCATCTCGACACGGCCGACACGCAGCGGCAGCTCGGCGTTTACGTCGGAGCACTCGCGTCGCACGAGGTGTGGTGGGATGGGCGCCGCATCGGCGTGAGCGGCACCGCTGAAAGCGCGGGTCCGATCGACAACTTTTATCCGCTCGATGCACGCACTGCGGGCGAGCATCTTCTCGCGATTCGCATCCTCCCCGGGCCGGCCGATGCATCGCGCGGCTTCTTTCAAGGCATTGCGATCGGCGACTACCCGCACCTCGTGCGCAGCCGCATCGCCGCGCAGCTCGTACCGCTCGCCGCACTCGGCGTCTTCATCGTCGTCGGCCTGTATTACCTGTCGCTCTGGCTCGCCGCGTCGCGCCGCCCGTCGGTGCTCGTCTTCGCGCTGCTCTGCTTTGCCGCGTCGCTGCTCGTGACCGCCGAAACGTGGCGCTGGATTGCCGGCTACACGTGGGACTGGCACCTCGCGCGGATCCAGATCATCCTCGTACTCACTGCGGCCATCGCCTTTCTCCTGCCGCTCTTCTTCGTCCTCGAGCTCGGATTGCGGCGACCGCGCATCTGGGCCGGCGCTACGGCCGTGGCACTGCTGTTCATCGCTGCGCGCAACACCAGCTTCGATGAACGCTCGCTGCAATTGCTCGCGATTGCCACCACGGTTTCCGCGGCCGCGATCCTTGTCGCACTCCCGCGCCGGAAGTGGGAGGCGCTCCCTTCCGCCATCGGCATCGCCATCCTCGGCGCGGCTCTGATCGCGGGCGGCTACGGCTTCAGCGACAGCTCGTTCTTCCTCGCCTTCGCTGCGCTGATCGTCTGCCTGCTGGTTTCGCTCGCCGTACAGATGCGACGGCAGCGGCGCGAGCACGAGAGCGCGCTGCTGCGTGCAGCGCGGCTGGAGATCGAGCTGCTGAAGAAGAGCATCCAGCCGCACTTCATCATGAATACGCTGATGGCAGTGATGGAGTGGATCGAGGAGGACCCGCGCGAAGGCGTCCGCTTCCTCGACGCTCTCGCCGATGAGCTGCGCATCTTCGCCGAGGTGTCGGGGGAAAAGCTCATTGCCGCGGGACGAGAGCTCGAGCTGTGCCGCTCGCACCTGGCCATCATGAGCGCGCGCAAAGGGACGCGTTTCGCGCTCGACGCGGAGGGCGTCGACAGCGCAGCGCCACTGCCGCCCGCGATCTTCCACACGCTGATCGAGAACGCCATCACCCACAACAGCTACGACGAAAGCGAAGTGGTTTTCACGCTGCGCGAAGAGCGCACTGGCGACACGCGCCGCTACGTAATGGACGCGCCGATCCGCAATGCCGCACGCACCGCCACCGGCCACGGCCTCGGCTTGCGTTACGTGAAAGCGCGTCTGGAGGAAAGTTTCCCCGGACGCTGGTCTGTCGAGTCGGCGCCGTTTGCGGAATGCTGGCGAACCACCATCGAGGTGCGCGGATGAGCGACACCTTGCGCATCATCATCGCGGAAGACGAAGCCGTGGTGGCGCGCCGGATCGCCCGCCTAACCACGGAGATCCTCGGCCCGCGCGCAGGCGCGATCACGATCGTGCCGCGCGTCGATGAAGCGCGCGCCGCGATCGAGCAATTAGCGCCCGACCTGCTCATCCTCGATCTCAATCTGGAAGGGGAGGAAGGCTTCGCTCTCCTCCGCTTCACGTCATCCTGCGCATTCGAAACCATCGTCGTCTCCGCCGCGACGGAACGCGCCATCGAAGCATTCGAATACGGCGTACGCGACTTCGTCCCGAAGCCCTTCGGCCGCGAGCGTCTCGAACGCGCCTTGCAGCGCGTCCTGACTCCCTCCGTTCGCGCCGAGCGCCCGATCGAGCACCTCGGCATCCGCCGCGCCGGCGCAATCGCGTTCGTGCGCGTCGGCGACATCGCCTACATCCGCGGCGCCGGCACCCGCTCCGAGCTCGTGCTCGCCAACGGCACGATTGCCTTACACGACAAGATGCTCGACCGCCTCGAAGGCGTCCTCCCCGAACACTTCGAGCGCATACACAAGTCATACATCGTCGACGTCCGCCGCATCGCCCGCCTCGTCGCGAGCGAGGGCTCGCGCTACAGCGTCGTCCTGCGCGACGGAACCACGTTGCCAGTGGGACGCACGCGCGTGGCGGCGGTGCGGGCGCGGGTGGGGTGAAGGCACAGCCGCCGCCGCTTGAACCGAATTGGCGCGATCGAGCCGGTGGTGACACGTAGCCGCGACACGTGAGACCGGGCGCTGGCCGCTACGGATACCGCGAGTCCGAGCACGACACGCTCGTCACGTCGGTCACGCTCACCATCGCCTTCACCTGCTCGTGCGTGGGGCGTCCGCCGTTTTCGATGATCTTTGCCAGCCCCTCCAGCGCACCCGCGATGGCGGAGTATTGTGCCCGCGGCAGGTCGCCGTCGTTGAGCGACAGGCCGGGGAGCCGCCGCGAGAGCAACTGCGGGAGGCCGCAGCTCGAGGTGAGGTAGTGCAGCAGAAAGTCGTACTGCGCGTCCTCGTTCGGGGCGTCGACGTCGATGTTGAGCACTCCCAGGTTGTTCGTACCGAGCGGCACGCGAAAGGACGGCTTGCGGGCTCTTCCGGCTCTTCCGAACGGCGTCACCAGCAGCTCCGGCGGACCTTCCGTCTCAACCTCGACCGTCACGTTGATCGGACCGCCGGCCTTCTTCCTCGTGTAATCCACCCGGCCGCTGAAGAAGTCGAAGTAGGCCGCGGCTCGACCGCCGCAGACGACTTCGCGCGAATACTCGTAGTCCGGCACGTAGTCGCGGAGCCGCGGCACCTCGTCGTACTTCAGGCCGTAGTGGAGCGGCCTGCGCACGGCGTTGGCGATCTGCAGTCGTGCGCCGGTGACGATCACGCCCTGATCGATCACGCCGCCTTCCATCACGCCGTCCTGCGCCACGTGCGGCACGGTCGGAAATTCAACCTCGGCGGGTGTCGTGCTGTGAAGCAACAGGAGAGGGAAATGGGGGAGCAGGTAGTACGAGCCGACGCCCTGCTGCTGCCCGGTCCGCACCAAGCCGAAATGTACGCTGGTGGCATTCGGCAGTACGACGCGGTGCGGGACGCGCCGAACCACGTCCTTGAAATGACTGCAGATGCCGCCGAACGTGACGGTGACTGTATGGGTGGTCATCGCTTCCTCTTCGCGTCGTGCGCTGCAATGCTTCGAGTGATCAGCGCCACCGCGCGCCATGCGCGGCGGCTCTCGTTTCGCGTTTGGGCGTGGATCGCGTCCACCTGCACGTTGCGCAAGGCTTCGGCCGCGCGGACGCCGCCGGCCAGCCTTCGGTGCAACTGCGCGAAGAGCAGCCGCGCCTCGCGGTCGCCTACCGGCGCGAGTGTGCCGATGACGTCCGCCGCTCCGGCGGCGACGAAAGCACCGCCGAGGCTGAGCGCTGCCGTGCCGTCCGAAGCGGGCGGGCGCAGGGTCTCGCATGCCGCCAGCACGACCACACCACGCGGCGCGAGCGCGCCGACGATCTGCTTCCACGCAACGCGCTCCACGCCGCCGTCGCGTGCGAGGAGCAGGGCCTGTTCACCGCCGCCGTGCTGCCGTTCGGTATGACCGGCGACGTGCAGTACGCCCGCGGCCGCGCTCTGCAGCGCGGCGAACGTGGCGCGCGCCGCGGGGATGGTCGTGGCCCGCCCGTAGAGCGCCGCCACATCCGC
>DASVUA010000976.1:0-2546 GCA_036387295.1 Thermoanaerobaculia bacterium
CCCCCCCCCCGCTCCACAGAAGTGATCGCGATGAAACGCGGGCTACGTGAAACTGACCGCGAGCTTGCTGCCTTCTTCGCGGTAGATCGTGTCGACGAAGCGGATGACGCCGGTCTTCAGTGACATAAAGAGGGACGAGACGCGGATGCCGCCGCCGAAGAAGCGGACGCCGCGGAGCAGATCACCGTCGGTGACGCCGCTCGCGCAGAAGATGATGTCGTTGCCGGACGCGAGCTCGGCGGTCTCGTAGACCTTGTCGTCGTCCTTGAAGCCCATCGAGCGCAGGCGGTCTTCCTGCCACTTCTCCAGAGGCTTGAGCTTCCCCTGCATCCGGCCGCCGAGGCAGCGCATCGCGGCGGCGGTGAGCACGCCTTCCGGCGCGCCGCCGATGCCCATCGCGGCGTGAACGCCGGTGCCGCGAACGGCAGCGGAGATGCCGCCGGAGAGATCGCCGTCGGTGATCAGTTTGATGCGCGCGCCCGCTTCGCGGATCTGCGCGATGAGGTCCTGATGGCGCTCGCGATCGAGCACGATGATCGTCAGTTCATCGACGTCGCGCTGGAACGCTTCGGCCATGCGGTTGAGGTTTTCTTCGACCGACGCATTGAGGCTGACGCAATCGGCGGCGGTGGGGCCGACGACGATCTTGTCCATGTAGATGTCGGGCGCGTTGAGCAGGCCGCCTTTTTCGGAGGCCGCGATCGTTGCGATCGAGTTCGCGGAGCCGGTGGCGCAGAGATTCGTCCCTTCGAGCGGATCGACGGCGATGTCGACCTCGGGGTAGATCTCGCCTTCCGTCCAGCCGCGGCCGAGCGGCTCACCGACGTACAGCATCGGCGCTTTGTCACGCTCGCCTTCACCGATCACGATGCTGCCGCGCATCTTGAGCTTGTTCAGCTCCTCGCGCATCGCTTCCACCGCGACCTGGTCGGAGTATTTGCGTTTGCCGTAACCCATCGTGCGCGCGGAGGCGATTGCCGCCTTTTCCGCTGCGCGCAGAAAACCCACTTCGAGACTCGATTCCATGATGCTCCGTTCTCTTCCGGAATTTGCCGCACACTCTAGCAGGAACTGGGGCGCTGACGCGCCGGGCGCGGAGGCGCATAGGCGCTCAGGCGCCTGGGTGCCTCGCAGCGAGACCTCACCCAAGCGCCTTCCGCGCCCAAGCGCCTGAGCGCCTGGTTCTACTTTTTAGCCATCGCCGCGTCTTCGGCGGCGGCGGTCAGTTCCTGTTCCTGCTTGTTCGACATCGGCGGGTTGTAGGCTGGGATGCCGGTGACGGTGTGGCCGATGATGAGGTTGTGGATGTCGTGCGTCCCCTCGTACGTCTTCACCGATTCGAGGTTCATCATGTGGCGGATCACCGGGTACTCGTCCGACACACCGTTCGCGCCGAGCATGTCGCGCGCGATGCGGGCGCATTCGAGCGCGATGTTGGTGTTGTTCATTTTCAGCATCGAAACGTGCTGCGGCTTGAGCGTGCCGCGCTCTTTCATCCGGCCCGCCTGCACGGCGAGCAGCTGGCCTTTGGTGATCTCGGTGATCATCCAGGCGAGCTTGTTCTGCACGAGCTGATGCGAGGCGATCGGCGCGTTGCCGAACTGGATGCGGGACTTCGTGTATTCGAGCGCGGTGTTGTAGACCGCCATCGCCGCGCCGAGCACGCCCCAGCCGATGCCGTAGCGCGCCTGCGTGAGGCAGCCGAGCGGGTACTTGAGGCCATTCGTTTCCGGCAGCACGTTCTCGAGCGGAATGCGGCAGTCTTCGAAGAAGAGCTGCGAGGTGACCGACGCGCGCAGCGAGAACTTGCCCATGTGATAGGCGGTGGAGAATCCGGGCGTGTCTTTCTCGACCAGGAAGCCGCGGATCGTTCCTTCAGCTTTCGCCCAGACCACCGCAACGTCAGCGACGGAACCGTTGGTGATCCACGCCTTCGCGCCGTTCAGCACCCACGAATTGCCGTCTTTGCGCGCGTGCGTGCGCATGCCGCCGGGGTTCGAGCCGAAGTCGGGCTCGGTGAGGCCGAAGCAGCCGATGGCCTGACCGGAAGCGAGCTTCGGGATCCAGTGGTCGCGCTGTTCTTTCGAGCCGTAGGTGTAGATCGGATACATCACCAGGCCGGACTGCACGGAGGCGAAGGAGCGGAGGCCGGAATCGCCGCGCTCGAGCTCCTGCATGATGAGGCCGTACGCCACGTGGCCGAGGCCGGGGAGGTCGTACTCCTTGATCGTGGCGCCGAAGAGGCCCATCTCGGCCATCTTCGGGATGAGGTGATGCGGGAACTTCTCTTCGCGATTCGCTTCCTCGATGATGGGAAGCACTTCTTCGTCCACGAAGTCGCGAACGGTCTGACTTACCATCAGCTCTTCGTCGGTGAAGAGCGAATCGATTTCCAAATAGTCGACGCCGGGGAAACTGGGCACGTGTTGCTCCTTATGTGTGGTCGAGAGGGTTGGGTCCGAGCCCGGCATCATATCCGATGAGAATTGCTGTTTTCATCCTCGCCCTCGGCCTGAGGATCGCGGCCATCGAATGGACAGGGGCGG